>NZ_JAVUPQ010000099.1:0-9281 GCF_032029835.1 Escherichia sp. AM3
TTGAAAAGGCCGCTGCGAAAATATTTCCCGCAGCGGCCTCTTTAGCATAACGTCATTGTGCGCACCTTTATTCTGTCTTTATGTCAAAATCAAAACTACCTGGAAGATTAACTGCATTTTTTATTTCTACATGTTGATATTCAGGAAAGCATAAGATGTTCCGTATTGTTTCCTTGTTATCTTCCGATGTTCTAACTCCAAATATAACCTCCTTTAAAGCCTGTGGGGAAAATGAAAACATCCCATGTTTGTTTCTAATGAGACGGTATTCTTCTTCATATTCCCATTTTGATGATTTTGTTAATAAGTTACCTTCCATTAAGACATGGAGTTGTTTTGTGTAAAATTCATCCCCTTTTTCGTCAGGAAAGCTCGAGTCAGGATTCCAGGGTTGAACAAACGTTCCCAACTCATCAATTAACTCTTCAAAAATCTCTTGATATGCGGGAGCGGTTTTATATTTTATATCGCCTGACATAAAAACATCCTCATCTGGCATTAGAGACTCATCAAATCCTAAGCATATACCTTTATGAGAATTTCCATAGTGTGACCATAACAAAGCATCCCGAGCATTTTTTGATGCAGAGAAGACACCAAGGGTTTTTATGAAATTACCAATTAAAACATTAAGTTTCAATGGGTTGCCGTCAGAATCCTTGTGGTGATTGTTGAGGATATATAGCAAAAATGCTTTTTGGTCATATTCCTCACTTATATATCTGTTATATTTATTGACAACCTTTTGATATTCTGACTCTATATCAATAGAACAATCCAATGGATCATTTAAATCAGCAGGCGGAGAAAAATATATTTTCCTGTTTATCAGCAACTCTAATGTTCTTTGGTTTATTTCTCTATATTTATAGATTGTCATTTTTCTATCAACCTCTGCTCCGATGCCCCCATACCTTCGGTAACATCCTTTCTTTTTTAACTAACCTAGCTCTATACATTAAATCGACCAGCAATATACTTACTGCAAAAGAAAATTTTGCTTTGGGGCTTTGAGTCACATCATCTGGCCCAAGCCATGGTAACTTGTCTAATGCCTTTTTGATTTTTGGATTCTCAAAAGAAATGTCTCTCCAACCATGTCCAAATTCATTCCTTATTTTTCTGATTAAATCAATCTCATCAAATTCATGATCCATAATCAATCCAAGGGCATGTGCGGCTTTAAGTCGCGCAGAGAAAGTGCTAAGTGGTGCATTGAATCCTGAAATCAATTCTTTAGCTGACTTGTTTGATATTAATAAGCTGTCGATAATTTCAAAGAGGCTTTCATCTAGCATTGATGCTGCAAGAAGGACAGCTCCCCGATCAGATTCTTTATTGAATTCATTGAAGAACAGCCCCAGCTTCTCTACTTCTGGTGTTAATTGTTTTAGATCCATTGAGCAATCCTTGAAAGAGCTTAGGTGCATATCGTTACCGCGAAGCGGTTCGGGGTTCTGTGACACCCGAACTTTACCCCGGTTTCCCGGGGCACATTATCATCTTGGCGGCTTCATTTTTCGTCCAGAAATGTTCTGAATTGTATTCTGGAGATTGAGTAACTCTGTCATTCTTTCAATAAAAACAACATCTTCCAAACGCATGTCTTTTATAGCAGCGATGACCCTGATCTTTACTTCATGATCGGCTGAGCTATCTGTAGCTCCTTTAATTTCGTACCTGGCTGTTGGCTCAACTAATTTCATATCTGCGGACACGGTTTCAATTTCATAACCTGCGTCGTTTCCAAACGCCAACCAAACCGGATTCCTTCCTGTAGCTTTTGCAATCTGTCGAATTTCGATGAGTTTCGGTTCACGGTCACCAGATGCCAGGCGTTTCAATGTACTGACACTGATCCCGGTTTCATTTTCAATATCATCGTACGTGAAGTTCTGAAGAATCGATTGTTTGATCCTTTCTGCGCATGCTTTGTCTGCTGCCATTACCAGTGAACTCTCTGTTTTATTCATACAGGCATTCATTCTACCTCCTGTTTTTAGCATGCTGACACCGAGGGTCAGTTTTGACATTTTACGGTATCAATTATATTGACACTGAGATCTCTCCAATTTAGTATAACTGACACCGTTAAAGATCAGTTTAGACCCTTGCGCGTCAATTCCGGGAGACACATGTTTTTTGACTGGCTTACCATCGAACAGGACTTTGGTTACCAGCTTCCTATCCTGGGTGAAGTGGCTTATCAGCGCATTCAGCTTGAAACAGGGGAGGCCGGTTCACTGAATCAGCCTGTGTTTCAACATAAAGGATCTTTTTGCGATCAGGTTTCGATATCGATTAAAGGTTCGATTCTGAAAATGTCGGGAAATCCATCCCGATGGAACAGACTGGACAATTTGTTTGGTCACACTTCTGTTGATGCCTGTGTGCAGGTATACAACCGGATCCTGAATGACCTTGGTCTGCCGGAATTCACAAAATGTACGAAATTGTGGCAGAGACAGGCAAGTGAAACTGAAAAGGCCGGAACGGTTACTGATGGCGCATGTATTCGTGAAATTCACATTACATCCAACCGAACAGTCGGAGCAGATAATGTAGATGACTATATATCGGGCCTTTCAACATTACGGTATCGCAATAGTGAACCGCGATTACACAGCAACGGTAAATCAGTTGACTGGCTATCCAAAAAAGGAAACGCCTTGCTCATTTATCCGACTGTATATAACAAAGCACATGAAATTAAGCTTCACTCCCTTAATAAAATAAAGAATAAATTCGGGGATTCATCAGCTGAAGTTTCATACATCAAAAAGATTATTGATTTCTGTCAGGAACAGGGCGTAGTCAGATTTGAGCAAAAACTTAAATCCCGGTATCTGCAACGTAACCATCTTATTTACTGGGGGCTTTCCGACTATTCAATACTCAATAATTTACATGATGATTTTTTAGCTCTTGATAAAAAGCTTATGGTGACGTCGATGGATTTTGAAACGATTAGTGAACATTTAATCAGTGAAGGCATTGTTGACTCAACTCGATCAGCGAATACCACTGCGATGTATGCTATCCAGTGGATGCACGGTCACTCATTTGATTTTTCTAAAACACAGGTGCAAACCCATCGTGCCAGGCTTAGAAAAATAGGTATTGACATTGCTCAGCGATGTAATATTTCCAAATTTAGCCCCGTTATTGTTAAGAAAGTGAGAGAAGTATCAGTAAGTGAATGCTTTATTCCATCATGGTATGTGAAACCACGTTATTTGCATGTTGCATAAGAGGATATTTAAATGATTAAGATTGAAATTAAACAGTCTCAGGCCATTGCCGATACGCGTTCTGGCGTGTCGAAGTCGACCGGGCAGGCGTATACAATTAATGAGCAGTCTGCATATATTTTTCTTGGCCAGGATTATCCACAACTCTTCAAGTTGAATCTTGACGCGGGTCAGGCACCATACCCGGCGGGATTATATACATTACATCCATCCAGTATTTACGTCGGTGATTTCCAGAAATTACGGGTAGGAAGAATCGTTCTGATTCCATATCAGGAAAATAAAGAACAGACTAAATAAGGTATCGCTATGGCTTCTCAGAATATAATGACTGGTAAGATTTGTGATGGCAATACTGAGCAGAACTGCCAGATAATAACATTAAATTCCTCTGAGTTGCCATATCAGCAGCTCCCTCCGGCAGAAGATATTGCACTGGTATGGGGAACTGCTTTTACCTCTGTAATCGTCCTTTATTTAGTATCACACTGTATTGGACTCGTTTTAAATATGATAAAGAGAGCCTAATTATGAAAAAGACCTTTTTGAAATCAGCTGTTGTTATTGCTTCCGTAGTACCTTTTCTGGCTAATGCAGCAGAGTCTGCCGGAGTGGATTTTACTGCATTGACTAATGCAGTGTCATTCGACAGTGTAATTGTGGCAATTATGTCCGTAGCCGGCATTTTGGTTGGTCTTTATGCCTCCATTGCCGGGGCAAAAACAGTTCTGCGTATGATCCGTGGGGCCTGATAATACGGGCAGGGGAAACCCTGCCTTCAGGAGTTTCTGTGATATTACATTTCTGGCTAATTACCTGTTTTCTCTGGGGTCTTCTTTGTGCCTGGGCAGTTATAAAAGGATTAGGAGGGTAAATGAAAACTCTTTTAATTGCATTGTTGTTATCTATCATTAGCTTTTATTCATACAGTGCAGAGAACGCAGCTGTTATTAATCAGACCATTTCAGGAACCATTAAAAACAAAATTACACAGCGTGGTTTCTCAGCGAATGATCCTCGATACTACGGAACATTAAAAGGTATTTCAGGTTATCTAAATTCTACCGCTTCAGGTTCGAAAGCTTATACCGTTGCAGGTGTCTCTGGTCGTTCGTGGTTATCAGTTGGACTCAGAGGGGCTTTGTTAAGCCGCGGTACGCTTATAGCTCTTGCCGCTTCCGGTGCGGTGGCATGGCTAATTGAAACTGAGGACTCCGTACAAATCAAAGTAAAAGAAATAACGGGAGAGCAGGGTGTTAAAGGGTTTTACTGGAATATTGGCGCAGAAAGCTATGTTACAGCAACTGAGGGAGCTCAGTCGATATGCCAGCATAATCCGACGTTCTGTCAGACATACATAGTTGAGCAATATAATGCAGACCCGACAAGGTCTGATTTAAGAACCATCAAATTTTATATTGATTCATCTAAAACACAGCTTTGGGCATCACGAACTGCAAACCTTGTTTCCTGCGGTACAAATAAGGTTATGCCTACATGTCAGCCTGATTATGTGCCGGGTAGTAATGAAGTAATTAAAACCGTTAGCGTACAGGATGCTATTAATAGCATTTCAGATACGGAAATGCAGACAGATCTTTCGCCAGAAGTTATTTCTGATGTTGTGAATAATGCATGGCAAAAAGCAGCCTCCGAAGCAGGGTATTCTGGTTTTGCATACGACCACACCAGACCAGTGACAGCGCGTGATGTAACTGCTTCAACTGGTGCTGCAAAGCCCGCTGTATCTGACTTTCTCAAACCGTCAGACAAACCCGATTTTACACTACCTGCTGACACAACAGGGACAACACCAACCAATCCATCGACAGGAGAACAGGTTAATCTTGGTGATGATCCTGGTATTGGGCCGCCTGAACTGGAAAATATACCTGCAGGTACTGAAATTTTATCTCCATTATTATCATTCAACCCCTTTGAAGATTCAGCCGGTGCACTTAATGCAGAAAGCGAAAGAATTAAATATGCGGAGTGTCCAAAACCTGTACTGGAGGTTTTTAACGGACAATATAAGTTAGAAACACATTGTACATTACTAAATAATAACGCTGCGATGATTGGTGTTATTTTTCTGTTCATTTACTCAATAGCAGCGTTCAGAATTATCCTTTCTGCATAAAGGTGATTTATGTTTGGCATCATGACCTCTGTTTTATATGGCGTTCTTGGGTTTTTATTGCGCTCAGTTATTGTGAAGTTTACGGTGTTTTTTGCATTGTATTTTATTGTGCAGGAATTCGTGCCGCTTATTCTCGATATGGTTAATCGCCAACTCCCACTTCTTGCGTTAATTTCAAGTATTCCAGATAGCCTGAAATATTTCTTCTCTGTTTTTAAAGTTATAGATGGGATTAACATAATACTTTCAGCTTTTGTGACTCGCTTTATTATTCGTCGAATTCCGGTAATAGGATAATTTTATGGCTGTATCATTGTATATGGGTGTGATGGGGAGCGGTAAAACATACGAGGTTGTTTACAGTGTTATTATCCCTGCGGTTTCAGCAGGCCGCCGTGTAATCACCAATATCAAAGGGATAAATGAAGAGAAAATACATGAGTATTGTCGTTCTAAATTCAAGACTAAGCAGCCTGGTCGTGTTGTTTTCGCATCGACGGATGAAATATTAAAGGATGATTTCTTCCCTTTTTACTCTGATGATGAATCTTCAGAACAAAAAGCAGCATTTTGTGAATATGGTGATCTGATTTGTCTTGATGAATTATGGTCAATATGGCCATCGGACTCAAAACTATCTGAGGCACATAAAAGATTTATTTCAATGCACCGTCATATGACACATGCTGTTAGTGGGGTATCATGTGATTTGGTCATCATCAATCAGGGTGTAGATGGTGTACCCCGGTATCTTAAAGAGCGTATTGAATCGACATACCGGATGACCAAGCTAAAATCTCTGGGGCTATCAAAGTCATATCGTGTCGATGTTTTTTCTGGTGCCAAGGTATTCAAAAATAATAAAGTCAGTACTCGTAACTATCAGTACAAAAAAGCCGTTTTTGAATTATACAAATCTTATGAAACCACTAACGGAATGGAAGCGACAACAGACTCTAGACAAAACGTTTTTTCATCCGCCTTTCTTTGGGTAAAAATTGCATTTTTATTATTTATTGTACTGGCTTCTATATATTCAATAAGAACGGTCTGGGTGGATATTAGAGGTGAGTCAGTACCAGAGCCGAAACATACCGAACCGGAAGTTGTACTGCCTTCATCAGCAAAGATTGCGAAACCTGATGCCCCGTACTCAAAGCGCTGGCGTATTGCCGGGGAGTTAAAATCAGATTATGTCAGCAAGGTTGTTCTTACAGACAGCAATGGTCGGTTTAGAACGCTACCGGCAAATCAGTTCGACGGAGAAGGTTTTACTTTAAGTGGAATCATTGATGGTGAAATTGTCACCTATTTTACTGGGGGTTAATATGAAATTATTTTATATCATAATAGTGGTATTTATGATTCCACCTGCATTATCAAAAGGCGTTATACTGAATCTCTCAGGATTAACGCTTAATGATGCCATTACTTTGTTTTATACTGAAGTTATGAGAAAACCGTTCATGGTTTCTCCTGAACTTATCACGGACAAACGACAAGTTAATTTCAATATTACGCCAGATATGGATGAGTATACGTTTATTATGCGTTATCTCCAGAATGCCGGAGTCTCTGTAGCCAGAAAAAATGGTGTGGATTACTTTTATCTCCAGGAGAAAAAAGTATACGAAGCCCCGAAATATTCTTTTGTTTACACACCACAGTACCGTTCTGTTGCTTATCTGGCTGATATTCTTCAGTCACAAGTGAGCGGGTCATTTTCAAATGGTGGGCAAATAGGGAATGGCGATGTTTCTCCTGCGATGATTAAAGACAATACCGCATCCGATTTTTTGAGCAGAAATGGGGATGTACTTGTTTTTTACGGTACGAAAAAAGACATTCAGCGGGTCGAAGATTTGCTTCCTCTTATCGACCGGGCCGCCGAAGAAGTTATTGTCGCCGGGTACGTGTTTGAGGTTCAGACGTCTGAGCGAAATGGTTCTGGCCTGGCACTGGCTGCCAAACTTATGTCGGGAAAATTCACAATAGAAACGGGTACTGCACAAGGACTCAGCAACTTTGTCCGTTTCAGTTCTGGATCGCTCGATGCACTTTATGAGTTGTTCAGAACAGACAGCCGTTTTCACGTCGTCAGTTCGCCACAATTGCGGGTCAGAAATGGCTCTAAAGCATCATTTTCTGTGGGATCTGACGTGCCGGTACTCGGTCAGGTCAGCTATGTTGATGGTCGTCCGGTTCAGTCCATTGATTATCGTTCAAGTGGCGTAATTTTTAACGTTCAGCCGCAAATCCGGGCTGCTACGATTGACCTTAATATTCATCAGCAACTGTCTAATTTTGCAAAAACAGAGACTGGGGTGAATAACAGCCCGACGCTCATTAAACGGGAGGTGAACACCGATGTTTCGCTCAAGGATGGCGACATAATTTTACTTGGTGGTCTGGCTGAGAATAAAGACAGTAATGCAGATACGGGCCTGTCATTTTTGCCGTCATGGTTCGGAACAACGGCAACTGAAAAAGCAAAAACAGACATCATTATTGTACTTCAGGCCAGAAAAATCAGGCGGTGAGAGCAGGGCGGCCAGCCCCGCAGCTCCGTGAGGAGCTGGCCGTACTGAGACACCGACTGTTGATTGATTGTGTAAATCATGAACGGCGTGATTTGCGCATGCGCAAATTTCTCGTCAATTCTTATGGGGAATCTATGGCTACAAAGTTGAAGTTTATCCGACTGAAAATTGAAGATGAGTTAATCCAGCCGGTTAATAATCTGGCAGGCATTCGCGATGAGTTAAAGGCCGACATAGCCAGTGAAATCGTTGAGTGGTATCTGAACCAACGAAAAGCAGGGCATGTACACATACGGTACTTCTCCAGTCCGAAAGGCTCAGATTATCAGGGGATCTGGTTCCATCCGGATACGATCAAACGAGCGAAACAGCAGGCCGAAGACGATCAACAACCGTTAAACCGACTGATTTATACGGCTCTGGCCCGTTACTTTGAACAATCGATCTAACATGCTCAAAGTGATAATTTGTGCATGCGCAAATCCGCATCTGACAGGATGATTAGTTATGCAGCAATTTGATGTGTCTCATCCGGGCGAAATTATTGCCAGAGAGTTGGCTGAGATGGGCATTAGTGTTAACCGATTTATCGAAGAAACTGGCATCCAGCCAGCTTTTTTAGAAGGGAAAATGGCGTTAACCGCTGAGCAGGCCGTTCCGATCGTAGCAATAATGGGAAGCACTCCTGATTTTTGGTTACGTCTTCAGTATGCATATGATCTGCGACAGCAGAAAAATAAAGCAGAAGCAGGCAAATATGACGATCACAGCTGAAAAAATTGAAAAAAGTTTGAAGCAGGTCAGACGTGAACGGGATGCCTGGGAAAACAGCACATCCCGTACAGGCATAAATCAATATAGACTGATGTGTATTCTTGAGTCCTTACTGGAAGATCTTGGACCAGAAGGCATCGATATCCAGGATGAAATTAAGTAAGAGTTTGCGCATGCGCAAATTGACGGTGCTTAGGAGGTATCGGTGAAAATATTCAAAATCGACGTCACGTAGGTTCTGCCACAAAATCGAGTTTAAGTGATTTTGCGCATGCGCAAATGTAGTGATAGATCATTTAAGAACGCGACGAAATGCCGGAAATTCTTTCCGGTGTTTTGGCGGGTTGGACAAGCCGTAGGCGCGTCAGTATGCAGTTTATTGGTATCTGCGTTGGTGAAGGAACTTTCCGGGGCTATCGGCGACCTGGGCAATCATGACCGCCAACGACTGGATTCTTCCTTGGTTTATATTGGTGCGCATAATGTCATACGCGTTATGTTGAAAAGGCCGCTGCGAAAATATTTCCCGCAGCGGCCTCTTTAGCATAACGTCATTGTGCGCACCTTTATTCTGTC
>NZ_JAVUPQ010000100.1:0-8201 GCF_032029835.1 Escherichia sp. AM3
CGGTGGAGCTGCATGACAAAGTCATCGGGCATTATCTGAACATAAAACACTATCAATAAGTTGGAGTCATTACCCAGCGGGCAAATATCAATCTGGCATTTGTCGGAATTATTTATACCGCCCTTTTTGCTCTCTACGCCATGCTGTTCTGGCTGGCATTTTTCTAATCTATTTGAGACGCGCTCATGGAAAGTACGCCGAAAAAAGCTCCTCGCAGTAAATTCCCTGCTCTGTTAGTGGTTGCGTTGGCGCTGGTTGCCCTTGTTTTCGTTATCTGGCGCGTAGACAGTGCGCCATCAACTAATGACGCTTACGCGTCAGCAGATACCATTGATGTGGTACCGGAAGTCAGCGGCCGCATTGTAGAACTGGCGGTCACCGACAACCAGGCAGTCAAACAGGGCGATTTGCTGTTCCGCATCGACCCGCGCCCGTACGAAGCCAATCTGGCGAAAGCTGAAGCCTCCCTCGCGGCGCTGGATAAGCAAATTATGCTCACCCAGCGTAGCGTTGACGCGCAACAGTTTGGTGCCGACTCGGTTAATGCCACGGTAGAAAAAGCCCGTGCCGCCGCGAAACAGGCCACAGATACATTACGCCGCACCGAGCCATTACTGAAAGAAGGTTTTGTCTCAGCGGAAGATGTTGACCGTGCAAGAACGGCGCAGCGCGCCGCAGAAGCGGATCTTAATGCCGTATTGTTACAGGCGCAGTCAGCCGCCAGCGCCGTCAGCGGCGTGGATGCATTAGTTGCCCAGCGTGCGGCGGTCGAAGCGGATATTGCCCTGACCAAACTGCATCTGGAAATGGCGACCGTTCGCGCGCCGTTTGATGGCCGGGTCATTTCCCTCAAAACCTCCGTCGGGCAATTTGCTTCTGCCATGCGCCCTATTTTTACCCTAATCGACACTCGTCACTGGTATGTGATCGCCAACTTCCGCGAAACCGATCTGAAAAATATTCGCTCAGGTACACCCGCAACGATTCGCCTGATGAGTGACAGCGGCAAAACCTTCGAGGGTAAAGTGGATTCGATTGGCTACGGCGTGCTACCGGATGACGGCGGCCTGGTGCTGGGCGGCCTGCCGAAAGTGTCTCGTTCTATTAACTGGGTCCGCGTTGCCCAGCGTTTTCCGGTCAAAATCATGGTCGATAAACCTGACCCGGAAATGTTCCGCATCGGCGCTTCGGCAGTCGCTAATCTTGAGCCGCAATAATGAGCGCGCTCAACTCCCTGCCATTACCGGTGGTCAGGCTGCTGGCGTTCTTTCATGAAGAGTTAAGCGAGCGGCGACCAGGTCGCGTGCCGCAGACCGTGCAACTCTGGGTAGGCTGCCTGCTGGTGATTCTGATCTTGATGACCTTTGAGATCCCTTTTGTGGCGTTATCGCTGGCAGTGCTGTTTTACGGTATTCAGTCGAACGCGTTTTACACCAAATTTGTCGCGATCTTGTTTGTGGTTGCCACGGTGCTGGAGATCGGCAGCCTGTTTTTGATCTACAAATGGTCATACGGCGAACCGTTGATCCGATTGATCATCGCCGGACCGATCCTGATGGGCTGCATGTTTTTGATGCGCACCCATCGCTTGGGGCTGGTCTTTTTCGCCGTCGCCATTGTCGCTATTTACGGGCAAACCTTCCCCGCCATGCTCGACTATCCGGAAGTGGTCGTGCGCTTAACGCTGTGGTGTATCGTTGTTGGCCTCTATCCAACCTTGCTGATGACGTTAATCGGCGTGCTGTGGTTTCCCAATCGTGCCATTTCGCAAATGCATCAGGCGCTTAATGATCGGCTTGATGATGCCATTAGTCACCTGACAGACAGCCTCGCACCGCTACCCGAAACGCGGATTGAAAGAGAGGCGCTGGCGCTACAAAAACTCAATGTCTTTTGCCTCGCGGACGATGCCAACTGGTGAACTCAAAACGCATGGTGGCAAAGCTGCGTGGCAACGGTAACCTACATTTACTCGACGCTGAATCGCTACGATCCCACCTCTTTTGCTGATTCTCAGGCAATTATTGAATTCCGACAAAAATTAGCCTCAGAAATCAACAAGCTGCAGCATTCCATTGCCGAAGGTCAGTGCTGGCAAAGCGACTGGCGGATCAGTGAAAGTGAAGCGATGGCGGCACGGGAATGTAACCTGGAGAATATCTGCCAGACGTTGTTACAACTGGGTCAGATGGACCCGAATACGCCGCCAACGCCCGCCGCCAAACCACCATCAATGGCCGCCGATGCTTTTACCAATCCAGACTATATGCGCTACGCGGTAAAAACGCTGCTCGCCTGTTTGATCTGTTACACCTTCTACAGCGGCGTCGACTGGGAAGGCATTCACACCTGTATGCTGACCTGCGTGATCGTCGCTAACCCGAATGTCGGTTCGTCGTACCAGAAGATGGTGCTGCGTTTTGGCGGGGCTTTTTGCGGCGCGATTCTGGCGCTGTTATTCACGCTACTGGTCATGCCCTGGCTGGACAATATTGTCGAATTGCTGTTTGTGCTGGCACCTATTTTCCTGTTGGGCGCATGGATTGCCACCAGCTCTGAACGTTCTTCTTATATCGGCACACAGATGGTGGTCACCTTCGCGCTCGCCACGCTCGAAAACGTTTTTGGCCCGGTGTACGACCTGGTGGAAATTCGCGATCGCGCCCTGGGTATCATCATTGGTACCGTGGTGTCCGCGGTGATTTACACCTTTGTCTGGCCTGAGAGTGAAGCGCGCACGCTGCCGCAAAAACTGGCTGGCGCGCTGGGTATGTTAAGTAAAGTAATGCGGATCCCACGCCAGCAGGAAGTCACGGCTCTGCGCACTTATCTGCAAATTCGTATAGGTCTGCATGCGGCGTTTAATGCCTGTGAAGAGATGTGCCAACGCGTGGCGCTGGAGCGTCAACTGGACAGCGAAGAACGCGCATTACTGATTGAACGTTCGCAAACGGTTATTCATCAGGGCCGCGATCTTCTTCACGCCTGGGATGCCACCTGGAACTCGGCGCAGGCGCTGGATAACGCACTACAGCCGGACAGAGCAGGTCAGTTTGCCGACGCCCTGGAGAAATACGCTGCCGGTCTGGCAACCGCACTCAGCCGTTCTCCTCAAATAACGCTTGAAGAGACACCCGCCTCTCAGGCCATCCTGCCCACCTTATTAAAACAGGAGCAACACGTCTGCCAGCTTTTCGCCCGCTTGCCAGACTGGACAGCCCCGGCATTAACGCCCGCCACGGAACAGGCACAAGGAGCCACGCAATGATCAATCGTCAACTTTCACGTCTGCTGTTGTGCAGCATTCTCGGCAGCACGACGCTGATTTCCGGCTGTGCCCTGGTACGTAAGGATTCTGCACCTCATCAACAGCTCAAACCGGAACAAATCAAACTGGCCGACGATATTCATCTTGCCAGCTCCGGCTGGCCGCAGGCGCAGTGGTGGAAACAACTCAATGACCCGCAGCTGGATGCGCTGATCCAACGGACGCTAAGTGGTTCACACACCCTCGCCGAAGCGAAACTGCGGGAAGAAAAAGCGCAGTCCCAGGCCGATTTGTTAGATGCCGGTTCACAATTACAGGTCGCAGCGTTAGGGATGCTCAACCGCCAACGTGTCTCGGCGAACGGCTTTTTAAGCCCTTATTCAATGGATGCGCCAGCACTGGGTATGGACGGGCCGTACTATACGGAAGCCACAGTAGGTTTGTTTGCCGGACTGGATCTTGATTTGTGGGGTGTGCATCGCTCAGCGGTTGCCGCCGCCATTGGCGCGCATAATGCCGCGCTGGCAGAAACCGCAGCAGTAGAGCTATCGCTGACCACGGGCGTAGCGCAGCTTTATTACAGTATGCAGGCCAGCTATCAGATGCTCGATCTGTTAGAACAAACTCGCGATGTGATTGATTACGCGGTGAAAGCGCACCAAAGTAAAGTGGCGCACGGTCTGGAAGCGCAAGTGCCTTTCCACGGCGCGCGGGCACAGATTCTGGCGGTCGATAAACAAATTGCTGCCGTTAAAGGGCAAATCACCGAAACGCGAGAATCTCTGCGTGCATTGATTGGCGCGGGAGCCAGCGATATGCCGGAGATCAAACCGGTGGCATTACCGCAAGTACAGACCGGCATTCCGGCGACGCTCTCTTATGAGTTGCTCGCCAGACGCCCGGATCTGCAAGCCATGCGCTGGTATGTTCAGGCGTCATTAGATCAGGTGGATTCCGCGCGGGCGTTGTTCTACCCGAGCTTTGATATCAAAGCGTTTTTCGGCCTTGATGCCATCCACCTGGATACCTTATTCAAAAAAACCAGTCGCCAGTTCAACTTCATCCCGGGTCTGAAATTGCCGCTGTTTGACGGTGGACGGTTGAATGCCAATCTCGAAGGCACTCGCGCCGCCAGCAACATGATGATTGAACGTTACAACCAGTCAGTACTGAACGCGGTGCGCGACGTTGCCGTCAACGGCACGCGTCTGCAAACGCTCAACGACGAGCGAGAGATGCAGGCTGAACGCGTGGAAGCAACGCGCTTCACCCAGCGCGCTGCCGAGGCCGCCTATCAGCGCGGCTTAACCAGCCGCTTACAGGCCACTGAAGCCCGGTTGCCAGTACTTGCCGAAGAGATGTCATTACTGATGCTGGACAGCCGCCGGGTGATCCAAAGCATTCAGTTGATGAAATCGCTGGGCGGCGGGTATCAGGCGGCTCCCGTCGTCGAGAAAAAATAAAATGTCTGCCGCGTGATGGCTGTCACGTGGTATTTCGTTTCGTCACGTCAAAACTGACGACAGCCTGTTTTTCGTCAGAGTTTTGAATAAATAGTGCCCGTAATATCAGGGAATGACCCCAAATAAAATGTGGCATAAAAGATGCATACTGTAGTCGAGAGCGCGTATGCGTGATTTGATTAACTGGAGCGAGACCGATGAAAAAAGTCGTCACGGTTTGCCCCTATTGCGCATCAGGTTGCAAAATCAACCTGGTCGTCGATAACGGCAAAATCGTCCGGGCGGAGGCAGCGCAGGGGAAAACCAACCAGGGTACCCTGTGTCTGAAGGGTTATTATGGCTGGGATTTCATTAACGATACCCAGATCCTGACCCCGCGCCTGAAAACCCCCATGATCCGTCGCCAGCGTGGCGGCAAACTCGAACCTGTTTCCTGGGATGAGGCACTGAATTACGTTGCCGAGCGTCTGAGCGCCATCAAAGAGAAGTACGGTCCGGATGCCATCCAGACGACCGGCTCCTCGCGTGGTACGGGTAACGAAACCAACTATGTAATGCAAAAATTTGCGCGCGCCGTTATTGGTACCAATAACGTTGACTGCTGCGCTCGTGTCTGACACGGCCCATCGGTTGCAGGTCTGCACCAATCGGTCGGTAATGGCGCAATGAGCAATGCTATTAACGAAATTGATAATACCGATTTAGTGTTCGTTTTCGGGTACAACCCGGCGGATTCCCACCCAATCGTGGCGAATCACGTAATTAACGCTAAACGTAACGGGGCGAAAATTATCGTCTGCGATCCGCGCAAAATTGAAACCGCGCGCATTGCTGACATGCACATTGCACTGAAAAACGGCTCGAACATCGCGCTGTTGAATGCGATGGGCCATGTCATTATTGAAGAAAATCTGTACGACAAAGCATTCGTCGCTTCCCGTACAGAAGGCTTTGAAGAGTATCGTAAAATCGTTGAAGGCTACACGCCGGAGTCGGTTGAAGATATCACCGGCGTCAGCGCCAGTGAGATTCGTCAGGCGGCACGGATGTATGCCCAGGCGAAAAGCGCCGCCATCCTGTGGGGCATGGGTGTAACCCAGTTCTACCAGGGCGTGGAAACCGTGCGTTCTCTGACCAGTCTCGCGATGCTGACCGGTAACCTCGGTAAGCCACATGCGGGTGTTAACCCGGTTCGTGGTCAGAACAACGTACAGGGTGCCTGCGATATGGGCGCGCTGCCGGATACGTATCCGGGATACCAGTACGTGAAAGATCCGGCTAACCGCGAGAAATTCGCCAAAGCCTGGGGCGTGGAAAGCCTGCCTGCTCATACCGGTTATCGCATCAGCGAGCTGCCGCACCGCGCAGCGCATGGCGAAGTGCGTGCCGCGTACATTATGGGCGAAGATCCGCTACAAACTGACGCGGAGCTGTCGGCAGTACGTAAAGCCTTTGAAGATCTGGAACTGGTCATCGTTCAGGACATCTTTATGACCAAAACCGCGTCGGCGGCGGATGTTATTTTACCGTCAACGTCGTGGGGCGAGCATGAAGGCGTGTTTACTGCGGCTGACCGTGGCTTCCAGCGTTTCTTCAAAGCAGTTGAACCGAAATGGGATCTGAAAACGGACTGGCAAATCATCAGTGAAATCGCCACCCGTATGGGTTATCCGATGCACTACAACAACACCCAGGAGATCTGGGATGAGTTGCGTCATCTGTGCCCGGATTTCTACGGTGCGACTTACGAGAAAATGGGCGAACTGGGCTTCATTCAGTGGCCTTGCCGCGATACTTCAGATGTCGATCAGGGGACTTCTTATCTGTTTAAAGAGAAGTTTGATACCCCGAACGGTCTGGCGCAGTTCTTCACCTGCGACTGGGTAGCGCCAATCGACAAACTCACCGACGAGTACCCGATGGTACTGTCAACGGTGCGTGAAGTTGGTCACTACTCTTGCCGTTCGATGACCGGTAACTGTGCGGCACTGGCGGCGCTGGCTGATGAACCTGGCTACGCACAAATCAATACCGAAGACGCCAAACGTCTGGGTATTGAAGATGAGGCATTGGTTTGGGTGCACTCGCGTAAAGGCAAAATTATCACCCGTGCGCAGGTCAGCGATCGTCCGAACAAAGGGGCGATTTACATGACCTACCAGTGGTGGATTGGTGCCTGTAACGAGCTGGTTACCGAAAACTTAAGCCCGATTACGAAAACGCCGGAATACAAATACTGCGCCGTGCGCGTCGAGCCGATCGCCGATCAGCGCGCCGCCGAGCAGTACGTGATTGACGAGTACAACAAGTTGAAAACTCGCCTGCGCGAAGCGGCACTGGCGTAATACAGTCCTTTCTACAGCCTCCTTTCGGAGGCTGTTTTTTTATCCATTCGAACTCTTTATACTGGTTACTCCCTACCCAATCGTATTATCAAAATGAAAAAAATTATCGCATTGATGTTGTTTTTGACATTCTTTGCCCACGCCAACGACTCCGAGCCTGGCAGCCAGTATTTAAAGGCAGCAGAGGCCGGGGACCGACGCGCACAATATTTTCTTGCCGACAGCTGGTTTAGCTCCGGCGATTTGAGCAAAGCCGAATATTGGGCACAGAAAGCCGCCGACAGCGGTGATGCTGATGCCTGCGCGCTGTTGGCGCAGATCAAAATCACCAATCCGGTCAGTCTGGACTATCCACAAGCAAAAGTTCTTGCAGAGAAAGCGGCGCAAGCGGGCAGTAAAGAAGGTGAAGTAACGCTGGCGCATATTCTGGTAAATACTCAAGCGGGTAAACCGGATTATCCAAAGGCGATTTCGCTGTTAGAAAACGCCTCGGAAGATCTGGAGAACGACTCTGCCGTCGATGCCCAAATGCTGCTTGGTTTGATTTACGCCAACGGCGTGGGCATTAAGGCCGACGATGACAAGGCAACCTGGTATTTCAAACGCAGCTCTGCAATTTCCCGAACCGGTTATTCCGAGTACTGGGCGGGAATGATGTTCTTAAACGGTGAAGAAGGTTTTATCGAGAAGAACAAGCAAAAGGCGCTGCACTGGTTGAACCTGAGCTGTATGGAAGGGTTTGATACCGGGTGTGAAGAGTTTGAAAAATTAACCAACGGTTAAGATAGGCCTGATAAGACGCGGCAAGCGTCGCATCAGGCATTGATGTCGGATGCGGCGTAAACGCCTTATCCGACCTACAAAATCACGCTAAATCAGGCTATTGCGCTGTCTGGCGTAGGCCTGATAAGACGCGTTAAGCGTCGCATCAGGCGTTGATGTCGGATGCGGCATAAACGCCTTATCCGACCTACAAAATCACGCTAAATCAGGCTATTGCGCTGTCTGGCGTAGGCCTGATAAGACGCGGCAAGCGTCGCATCAGGCGTTGATGTCGGATGCGGCGTAAACGCCTTATCCGACCTACAAAATCACGCTAAATCAGGCTATTGCGCTGTCTGGCGT
>NZ_JAVUPQ010000101.1:0-7706 GCF_032029835.1 Escherichia sp. AM3
CTGATAGAAACAGAAGCCACTGGAGCACCTCAAAAACACCATCATACACTAAATCAGTAAGTTGGCAGCATCACCGGTGTTACGCACATTATCTTTTCGATAGTGTTTGCTGTCGGTTATTGTGTGGTCGCTGAAGTATTTCCAAAAATTAAACTCTGGCAGGGCTTACTGGCAGGTGCTTTAGCCCAACTTTTTGTTCATATGATTTCATTCCCTCTCATGGGACTGACGCCACCTCTGTTTGATCTCCCGTGGTATGAGAATCTTTCTGAAATTTTTGGACATTTAGTCTGGTTCTGGTCTATTGAAATTATTCGCAGAGATTTACGAAACAGAATTACTCATGAGCCAGACCCTGAGATCCCTTTAGGCTCAAACAGATAATGCATTGAATGATAAAAATGGCGCAAATACAGCGCCATTTTTATAGGTTAAAAACATTGCTTTTTATATTCTGATTCAGATAGTCAGTGAGTATATCGCGCTACTTCAGGATGATGTAGATCCGAAGAACGCTACAGAAGAGAGGCATTGTTGCTGGCAAATAGAAGAAGTATCGGGTTTTGTTACCCCTGAAAAACGAAGCCCCGCTATTATCGCTGGCGGGGCAGTGCAATTAATTATTGTATGTTTATAACGGTGTCAGCCCGTATTTAGCCCTTGCACGATTGCAAGCCTCATTAACGACTCCGTTCTCACCAGACATGGCGAATTCTCTGCATGTGGACGATCGATTTTTATATATCGTGCAGCAGGCATTTTTGCCCGGGGTTCCTGCAAGGGCAATACATCGGGGGTTTTTCTGATTGGTACCGCTCATGCATCGGTGAAAAGGGGATATTTGTTCAGTGAGCCTGGCGGGAATAGTGCCGCCAGCATCGTCGGCTTCGGCCCAGTAAAAAGAGACGCGGAAAAATGCACAACAGGCACCACACGTCATGCATGGATTCAGATTGCTCATAATTCACCAGTACAGCTAAAAATCGTAAAGAGAACAGCGGTACATCGTATGTAAGAACGTACCGCGGTTGGCTGGGGAACTTTCGATAGTGTGAGTATTGAATGATTTCCAGCCGTTACCGATTTTACGTACTAATTCGTGATTAAACCACTCGTTAGCAGGCTGCCTGATACCTTTCCGTGTCTCCTGAACACTATGGTGTGCATATGAGAAAGCCCATCGTTACAGGTGATATTGACGATCGCTTCCACATCATTTAAACGATTTTTGGGGCTCTGAGGTGGAATTCTTCCCTCGACCGATGGATAAGTCTTAGTCCGCCGAAGGGGGCTTAGCCGGACAGGAATCGCTAATCTTAATGAATTTGTCGTTATAGACCAGATAATGATTCCCCGGCTGACGTAACTCAGGTTGATGAACCACGTCTCCCGGACGTAGATACCAGGCATCGCCTTCCTCTTCGGTCGAATCACATCCTGGCTTAATCAGTAGCTTAAACCATGTGTTGCCAGTGTTACTTACCGTTCCTGTCACCTTGTCGAAGGACCATTTAAACTGAACCTGACGTGGTCGTACTACCAGAATGGTATCCATCACCACCACCGGATCCGTGCTGACCTCGCCGCCGGTTGGGCTGCGTCTTGTCTGGTTACGAGTGGGGACCTCGCGAAATGAGACCCGGTAGTAGCGCTCGCGGTTATCCTGTGGACCATGATAGTAAAATTTAAAATACTCGCTCTCACCAGCCTGCAACGCCAGCTGGCGGGGGGCGAAAAGCAGTTCACCATCCACCGGTCGGGTGCGCAATTCACTGCTGCCCGGGCTATCAATAGCACTGATGGCAATACGGTATATCCGTGCGCTTTTGTTGTTATTCACTACACGTTTGCTGACAAAGTCAGTCTCGGACGGCAGCGAAAATGTCAGATTGCCGACCGAAATCGCCTGTGTCAAAGGTGCCGCCAGCATACAGACCGCTGTCAGCAGGGCCTTAGTTAATGTTACGCCACGTCGCCTGAACATGAATCTCTCCTGAAGCGCTGACTTCGCCAAACCAGCCGTTATCATCTACCGTACGCAGCGAAATGGCGTTATCCATTGGAATCGAAAATTTGACTGTGGTCTTATCCATCTGCCCCACTTCGCCAGAGATATCAGTCCACGGTGTGGTCAACCACAGCGCATCGGTCATATCCCGCCAGCTATCATCGCACCCGGCATCGTAGGTTTTTGTAGCTCCGTTGCGGGTAATAAAGGAAAGTGTCGCCGGGAACGGTACTTTCGCCTTACCGTCATCGGAGCTGAAGACACAATAGGAGCGCCCGCCAATCACCTGCGCGGGTCCGGTCACCTTGATCAGCACTTCGTCGGCAGCTGTTTTACCGCTGGTGGTTACGATATAGCCGAAATCGAGTGCCGACTCGCCGCTGCCAACATATCCCTCCCGCGACGGTGTCTGAGTATATTCATCGGAGATAATACTGATGCTGAAATCACGGGGTTTGATAATCAGCGTGTTGGAGGTAGAAAATTCATACCAGCCAGACTCCGGTGATGTGGTGTTCTGAAAGCGAAAGTTGAATAGATCTTTGGTGTTGATATCGCTGATCCCGAGGTTCACCATCTGCTTAAAGAAGTTGCTCGAGAAGAAAACATAGATCGAGTCTGCGCTCTTCATCTCGTTGAAGGTGTAGTAATAGGCGGTATTGCTCACCGGTTTCCATGAACTGCCATTCAGACTGAACTGCATATCGTACGCCCCGACGGCCGAGGCTAACGACGAGTTGGCGATCGCCGGGAATATATGGATTGAGGTGTTGCTGAGTCCGTTTGTTTGCAGGGTATAGTTAACCATCTTACAACTTAATCCTGAACGGCTGCCGATGGTTTGCGTCCGGCAGTCGGCGTTCCCTTCGCCCAGAGTCGGTACTCCGTCGCTGTTGATAAATACTTCCGCCAGCGAGTGGGTATTTATCAACCGTAGATTTGCTGCTTTCGTATGGGTGACGTTGCGAACATACCAGTTGCCGGAGGCCTGATCCTTACAGCGTGCGCCGCTGCTGGCGTCATAGTTCACAGAGGTCTGGCAGGCATTGATGGTCATTGTAAAGCTGCTGCCGACGGGCATTTGTTGCATATACTGGTAAAACGCGTCTGACAACATGCCGTGCATCCACTTCGCGCCGCCGCTGGTCACCGTCGCGCCATAAAATCCACTGGCGTCGGTGGTTTGCGGCAGGATAAGACTGGTGGTCATATTACACCCAGCGTACCAGTTGATGCAGCGCAAGCCAGTTAAAGGAGATGAAACTGGTGAATTTTCCAGCCACATATCAAACTTCCAGTTGGTATAAAGGCCGGTGTTGTAACCGTTATCAATGTAGCCGAGGCTTTGCTGATAGATGGTTCCTGAACCAGTGTATTTTAAACCGGTCCAGCGGTTGGCACCGGTCAGGCGCGGATCCAGCGCCCCGCCAGGAGTGACGAAAAAATTGTCGTCTGAGTTGTTTTCGACAAACACAAACTCGCGTGCCGGTGCATCCGCCCAGGTTGTTTTGCTCACTGCCGCTCTGAGCGCAGTTACTGGCCAGATTAGCGCGAAAATTATCATTGTTATTAGTAGGTTAACTCTCATTCTCTTCTCCTGTCTGCGTCACCGCCGCCCACGATGAGAGGCCGCTGCAGACCACATCACCGACCCAGACGGCACCGCGCACCTGGTTGAGTTCCAGAGCCACTTCGCAGGTTTTATTGCCACTGTAGCGAAAATCGATAGTGGGGTATTTCTTATCCACGTCCATGACAAACTCGCCGTTTTCATCGGTTCGGGTTCGGCCGATATGGTTGTTAATCCGTGCGTTAGCCAGCAGTGTGCCGTCTTCCGCACGGATACGACCGGAGACGGTAACCATCTGCTTCACCTCTGGCTCAATGACAGCGACATTGCCTGGATAGAGAGTCAGACGACTTTTGCGGCCGCTGACGATATCGTAACTGTCGAGTGAGTTTTTGCTGTTCTGTAACTCCACCTCATATCTTCCATAGGGAGAGAGCGGGAGATAGTTACGCTTGCCGTTAAGCGGGAAAATCCGCCCGTTGATTTTGGCGCTGATCTGACCGTCGTCCTCCAGCCCGGTGTTGAATATCACCCCAGCGTTGCCATCAGTCCGCCCGCTGGCAGCAATGTTTTTACCCTGCCAGCCGACGCTGCCATTGGCGGTCAAGTTGGTATTGACGTAGCCGTCCGCCGCGCTATTGACGTTCAGCGTTCCGCTGGCGTAACGAGCGTCGAATTGTGCATACGCCCCGCCGCTGAGGGTTTTGTCATCACCGGTATCGCCGGAGATGGCACGTGACAGATTGGCACCAACAGTGCGAATGGTTCCTTCATCAAACTGTTTGCGTGCTGACAGGTTTGCCATGGTGTAGCCGTTTTGATGAGTCATCCCTGCGCTAAACCAGTTGCCCAGTGGTAGCGAGAGATCGAGAGCGATATATTTTCCTGTATTGGCGTTGCTGTCGCCGTTGTTATAGCGCTGAATACCGGCCCGCAGGCCAAGCGAACCAAAGGTACCGCTGTAGACATTTTGATAGTAATCTGCCGTGTAATAATGGCTGTTGTAACGGCGGTCATCATTGTAGCTGATGCTGAATGTGCCCAGCTTCGACCACAGTGAGTTCAGGTTGAGTGTGCCGCCGATTGCACGGTTGTCGGCATCGCTACGTCGCAATTGATTGCCAATGCGGGTTTTTTCCTGATTAACCCACAGCGAACTAAAGCCTCCCGGTAGAGTGGCGCTGATGCTGCCGATGCTGCTCCATGAGCTGTCACTGGCCAGCATATTTTGCAGGTTAACGTTGATCGCCCCCCCAAGCGGCAGCGTCAGACGGGTTTCACCCACCGCCTGATTATCGTATCCATATCCCGTTGCCGCCCAGCTAAGCGTACTCAATGAGCCGGAGGTCGAGGCACCTGCTAGCCAACTCTCTTTAGCTGGTCGCGTCTTTTTCCCGTTTTCCGACCAGCGATCCATATGAAAGCTACCGCCCCATACCTGCCACGCCAGTGGTGCACCGACGCCGCGCCCCCGGCTAAACAGCTTATTGACCCGCTGGGTGCGTTTGCTGATCACGCGACCGTTAACGATCACCTCAACTTCCACATCGTAAATCCCGTACGGTAGACCCCGGGTATCCACTTCATGATTGCCCATAGTGAAGTTCTGAACGCTTAGTAGCCGCCCATCACGGGTGAGATGTACTTCGCCCGCCGCCGGTAAAAAGGCGATCACTGGCGTGGCTGACTGGCTGCTGTCGAAGATGGTGGAGCTGGCCTGGTTTCCCCAGGAAAGGCCGTAAATCTTCCCTGCTGAAATGGCGGTCATCGGCCCTAAGGACTGCAAGTTCCAGGTGTCGAGCATTCCACCGGCAAATCGGTGACCGGCAAAATCGCGTTCATACATCGCTTTATATAATTCACTGTCCTGTTGACCGCTACCGATCCCGTACAGCGAGCCGTCGAGCACCACATGATGTTCGCGCAGTGCAGTAACGTTATTCAGCGACAGATAGCTGGATGTGTTGCTCCCGCCGTTACGCAACTGGTTGTTATAGACGCCCAAGTTATAGCTCAGATTACTGCTGAGGGTGTTAACACTGGACTGCCCGATGTCTTCGCTACGTGAGCGTAGTACGGTGCCCAGCGCTTCGCGCTTGACCACTAGCTGCAGCAGCAGTTGGCGCAAGCTGAGATCCAGCTGCGCGTTGTCAGTCAGGGGGATGGTAAGGGCCTCATTGAACGGGGCGTTGGCCAGAGCCATCAGCTGCTGTCGAGTTTGTTCGCTGACACTGGCGTTATCTTCACTCTCTTCCAGCTGTATTTTCCGGATGCGTAGCTGTCCATCGTCCAGCCAGATAAAAGCGCTGCCGATTCGCTGATCGTCCTGGCGACCCTGGCTACCGGCGAGATGAATATAGAGCGGGACGCTCATGCCGTCCTGAAGCGCCTGACTGAAGGCCTGCGGAATAATCACCCCACCTATTTGCTGCGCACTTATGTCAGCAGCGCTGGCATCGGGCTGAACGAACAAAAAGACCATGCCGAAGGCAAACTGGGCTTTCAGTCCTGGGGAGAACCGTCGTAAAGGCATTGTCGTTATCCATCTGCACAGCTATCTATTTCACGGGAATGAACTTATCACCCTGCCAAAGTGCAACCCGTCCTTTGTTATCCGCCGTGTCCACGCGGGTAAAACGACGCGACTTGCCCGGCATCAGGTAGTAATTCTCTTTACACTCTTTACCATTGGCGGCTTTCAGGCAGGGGCCGTAGGCGAGGATCCGCAGCGTCGCATTTCCTGTATTTGTCAGGGAGCCGTTGGCGTACTGAAAGTGGTAGTTTGCCTGGCGGGGTGCGACGACCAGAATGGTGCCGATGCGGGCGGAAGCAGTGGCCACAGCGCTGCGGTTGGCATTATCGCGCTGTGCATCACTGAGGGCCTGATCAAACCAGACAATGCGGTAGTAGCGCTCTTTTTCATCTGCGGGTCCCTTATAGAAGAAGCGGATCACTTCGCTGGCTTGGGCGGGTAGCAGCAAGCTGGCGGGAGTGAGTAGCAACTCATCCGGCTTGTCCATTGAGATAACCTGCCCGTCGTCAAGCGGTGAAGAGAGCCGTTCGAGACGGATATTGATAAGGCGACCACTGTCGGTACTGTTTTTGATCGTTTTGCTCAGCGTGCTGCTGTCACTGTTCATAAACGATGATATATCGCCGACATCCAGCGCCTGGGCCGGAGATATTCCGGAAAACAGCAGAGCGAGAGGCAGAAGGTGCTTTTTCATAACAATTCCGTCCAGGAATAAAGCAGGGGGGCTACCCCTGCTGGTACATCAGAGAGATTAACTGGTCCAGGTCGCGTCGAACTGTACGCTAACGTCGCCGCTCCAGATGCCTTCCGGTAGAGTGCTGTAATCTGTTACTGCGGTGGTACCATTGGTGGTACCGCTGATGATGGAGAAGGTGAAACCATCCTGTGCGGTGGTACGATTGCTGGCATTGTAACCGTTAGCCAGCGGGCTAAGGTTGCCGCCCAGTACGCCGTTGGCGGTATCGATCATCACGGTATCGCCAGTTTTTTCGACTGCCGCGCCGTTATAATCCACGCCCACATTCAGTGTGGAACCTGAGGTATCCAACTGGGTTAATGTGTTGGTGATAAGACGTGAGGTCAGTTTAAAGGCGGTAGCCGTTGAGTCACCCTCGATAGCCACGTCAAATAGACCTTTCTGTGAGTTAAAACCTTTAATGCCTTCGGCATACTGGAACGCCAGGCTACCGAGTGGCGTCACAACCAGCTTACTGGTGGTGTCTTTTTTGGCTGTTGCCTACCAGGTCGCTACAGCCTGAGCTGTTACGTCAGCAGCCTGCGCCACACCCATGCCGGTAAACACCGTTACCAGAGCTATTGCCAGAACCTTTTTTTCATTGCATTTCTTCCCGAGTTGAATTGAGGACGTGATGTCCCAGTGAGTCATTTTTTAAAACTAACTTGCCTGGAGTTTACTGAACCAACTTATATATTTTTGAGTACAGCTTGGCCTCAGCATTACGCCGATGGGTATACACTGTCTTCACACTACAATTTTCAATTCTGGCAATCGATTTAGGGGTAATGACTCCAACTTATTGATAGTGTTTTATGTTCAGATAATGCCCGATGACTTTGTCATGCAGCTCCACCGA
>NZ_JAVUPQ010000102.1:0-7118 GCF_032029835.1 Escherichia sp. AM3
GGTGGAGCTGCATGACAAAGTCATCGGGCATTATCTGAACATAAAACACTATCAATAAGTTGGAGTCATTACCGAAATCGTTATGGAAGCTAATTCTGATATTAGCGATCCCATGTATTATTGGCTTTATGCCAGCTCCGGCAGGATTAAGCGAACTGGCGTGGGTGCTTTTTGGTATTTACCTGGCGGCCATTGTGGGGCTGGTTATCAAGCCTTTCCCGGAACCTGTCGTACTGTTAATTGCCGTTGCTGCCTCAATGGTGGTGGTCGGTAACTTATCCGACGGTGCGTTTAAAACCACCGCCGTATTAAGCGGTTACTCTTCAGGTACCACCTGGCTGGTGTTCTCGGCGTTTACCTTAAGCGCCGCATTTGTGACCACCGGTTTAGGTAAACGTATTGCCTATCTGCTGATTGGTAAAATCGGTAACACCACGCTGGGTCTGGGTTACGTTACGGTATTCCTCGATCTGGTACTGGCTCCGGCAACACCGTCTAACACCGCGCGTGCGGGCGGCATTGTGTTACCGATCATCAACAGCGTGGCGGTGGCTTTGGGGTCCGAACCGGAAAAAAGTCCGCGTCGTGTCGGACATTACCTGATGATGTCCATTTACATGGTCACCAAAACCACCAGCTATATGTTCTTTACCGCAATGGCGGGGAACATTCTGGCGCTGAAAATGATCAACGACATTCTGCACCTGCAAATTAGCTGGGGTGGATGGGCGCTGGCAGCCGGATTGCCGGGCATCATTATGCTGCTGGTCACCCCGCTGGTGATTTACACCATGTATCCACCAGAAATTAAGAAGGTGGATAACAAAACCATCGCTAAAGCGGGCCTTGCCGAACTAGGACCGATGAAAATCCGCGAAAAAATGCTGCTCGGTGTCTTTGTGCTGGCGCTGCTGGGCTGGATTTTCAGTAAGTCTCTGGGGGTTGATGAATCCACCGTGGCAATCGTTGTTATGGCAACCATGCTGCTGCTGGGTATCGTTACCTGGGAAGACGTGGTTAAAAATAAAGGCGGCTGGAATACCTTAATCTGGTACGGCGGTATTATCGGCTTAAGCTCCTTATTATCGAAAATTAAATTCTTCGAATGGTTAGCTGAAGTCTTTAAAAATAACCTGGCATTTGATGGTCACGGTAACGTTGCTTTCTTCGTTATTATTTTCCTCAGCATTATCGTGCGTTATTTCTTCGCTTCCGGTAGTGCCTATATCGTTGCTATGTTACCGGTATTTGCCATGCTGGCGAACGTCTCCGGCGCACCGTTAATGTTAACCGCGCTGGCACTGTTGTTCTCCAACTCCTATGGCGGCATGGTTACTCACTATGGCGGCGCGGCAGGTCCGGTCATCTTTGGCGTGGGTTATAACGATATTAAATCCTGGTGGTTGGTCGGTGCGGTACTGACGATATTAACCTTCCTGGTGCATATCACCCTCGGCGTGTGGTGGTGGAATATGCTGATCGGCTGGAACATGCTGTAAATATACTCGTCATACTTCAAGTTGCATGTGCTGCGTTTGCGTTCGCTCACCCCAGTCACTTACTTATGTAAGCTCCTGGGGATTCACTCACTTGTCGCCTTCCTGCAACTCGAATTATTTAGAGTATATCCATTTATTATCTTTCTGCGCACTTCACGGTGCGCAGATATCTGGAGCATTTGATGATCAAGTTATCTGAAAAAGGCGTGTTTCTCGCCAGTAATAACGAAATAATTGCCGAAGAACATTTCACCGGCGAAATTAAAAAAGAAGAAGCCAAAAAAGGCACTATTGCCTGGTCTATTCTCTCTTCTCATAATACGTCCGGAAATATGGATAAACTTAAAATTAAGTTTGATTCATTAGCCTCTCACGATATTACCTTTGTTGGTATTGTACAGACCGCTAAAGCGTCCGGAATGGAACGTTTCCCGCTGCCGTATGTGCTGACCAACTGCCATAACTCACTCTGCGCCGTCGGCGGCACCATTAACGGTGATGACCATGTTTTTGGTTTATCGGCAGCTCAGCGTTATGGCGGTATTTTTGTGCCTCCGCATATTGCGGTCATCCATCAATATATGCGTGAGATGATGGCAGGCGGCGGCAAAATGATCCTCGGGTCAGACAGCCACACCCGTTACGGTGCATTAGGGACAATGGCAGTCGGTGAGGGCGGCGGTGAGTTGGTAAAACAGCTGCTTAATGACACCTGGGATATCGACTATCCGGGAGTTGTTGCGGTGCATCTGACCGGAAAACCAGCGCCGTATGTGGGGCCGCAGGATGTGGCGCTGGCTATCATCGGTGCCGTGTTCAAAAACGGCTACGTCAAAAACAAAGTGATGGAATTCGTAGGTCCCGGTGTTGCTGCGCTCTCTACCGATTTCCGTAACAGCGTTGACGTTATGACCACTGAAACGACCTGTTTAAGTTCTGTCTGGCAAACCGATGAAGAAGTCCATAACTGGCTGGCGCTGCACGGTCGCGGCCAGGATTACTGCCAGCTTAACCCTCAACCGATGGCGTACTACGATGGCTGCATCAGCGTTGATTTAAGCGCCATCAAACCAATGATTGCGCTGCCGTTCCACCCGAGCAACGTGTATGAAATCGACACACTGAACCAGAACCTGACCGACATTCTGCGTGAGATTGAAATTGAGTCCGAACGCGTGGCGCACGGTAAAGCCAAACTCTCGCTGCTGGATAAAGTGGAAAATGGTCGCCTGAAAGTGCAGCAGGGGATTATCGCGGGCTGTTCTGGCGGTAACTACGAAAACGTCATCGCGGCGGCGAATGCACTGCGCGGTCAATCCTGTGGCAATGACACCTTCTCGCTGGCAGTTTACCCGTCATCACAGCCGGTGTTTATGGATCTCGCCAAAAAAGGTGTGGTAGCAGATTTGATTGGCGCAGGCGCAATCATCAGAACCGCGTTCTGCGGCCCATGCTTTGGCGCGGGCGATACGCCAATCAACAACGGATTAAGTATTCGCCACACCACGCGCAACTTCCCGAACCGCGAAGGCTCTAAGCCAGCTAATGGGCAGATGTCAGCGGTGGCGTTGATGGACGCTCGTTCTATCGCTGCGACTGCGGCAAACGGTGGCTATTTAACCTCTGCCAGCGAACTTGATTGCTGGGACAACGTGCCGGAGTACGCCTTCGATGTAACGCCGTATAAAAACCGTGTTTATCAGGGCTTTGTGAAAGGGGCAACTCAGCAACCGCTGATTTACGGACCGAACATTAAAGACTGGCCGGAATTGGGTGCGCTGACTGACAATATCGTCCTGAAAGTGTGCTCGAAGATCCTCGACGAAGTGACCACCACCGACGAACTGATTCCTTCCGGTGAAACCTCTTCTTATCGTTCAAATCCGATTGGTCTGGCGGAGTTTACCCTGTCACGCCGCGATCCCGGTTATGTTGGCAGAAGTAAAGCGACTGCTGAGCTGGAAAATCAGCGTCTGGCGGGGAATGTCAGCGAGCTGACAGAGGTGTTTGCGCGCATTAAGCAGATTGCTGGTCAGGAGCATATTGATCCGCTGCAAACTGAAATTGGCAGCATGGTATATGCGGTGAAACCAGGCGATGGTTCTGCGCGTGAACAGGCGGCGAGCTGCCAGCGTGTGATTGGCGGTCTGGCGAATATTGCCGAAGAGTACGCGACTAAACGCTACCGTTCTAACGTCATCAACTGGGGGATGTTACCGCTGCAGATGGCGGAAGTGCCAACCTTTGAAGTGGGGGATTACATTTACATCCCTGGCATTAAAGCGGCGCTGGATAATCCGGGTACGACGTTTAAAGGTTATGTGATCCATGAAGATGCGCCGGTAACGGAAATTACGCTCTATATGGAAAGTCTGACTGCTGAAGAGCGCGAGATTATCAAGGCGGGTAGTTTGATTAACTTCAATAAAAACCGTCAGATGTAAAAAGCGCCATGTGAATGTAGGTCGCATTCGGCACTTATTGTCGGATGCGATGCTTGCGCATCTTATCCGACCTACGAATCGCATCGAATCTGTAGGCCAGATAAGGCATTTTCGCAGCATCCGGCACTTATTGTCGGATGCGATGCTTGCGCATCTTATCCGACCTACAAATCGCATCGAACCGTAGGCCGGATAAGGCGTTTACGCCGCATCCGGCAAATAGTTAATTGCTCTTACTTCTTCGCCTCTGCAACCACTTTACTACCCACGTCGCGGTTATTGTATTCCCACATGCGGTTGTAGTTAGTGTCATTCAGATTGCGCTGTATTTCGTCGTTATCATCTACGCTGCCGGTATTACCCGCAAACGGACGATTAGAGATCACCGCATCGGCCCACGGTTTAGCCGTGTTAAAACCTTCGTTGATGGCGCTATCACGGATCACCACCTGACCGTTGGTATTGGCATCAACATCCAGCGAGCGGCCCAGTTGCGCCACACCATCACCGAAAGCATTGAAACGGCTGTTTACGGCGAGGAAACCGTAGTAAATGTTGGACAGCGTAGCCGGTGCAAACACATACGCTTCTTGCTGAGTACGTGAGTTCACCACGCGGAATTCGGTGTTATCGAACACCACTGCGCCGCGACCAGAAACGATATCCACATCCCCTTCAATGTAGCTGTTGGTCACCAGCGTACGCGGCTGACGATTCGTTTCCAGACGGTTCTGCACACCGCTGTTGGTGACAAAGAAGGTGTTCTGACGACCGAGAATGTTAACGTTGTTAATCTGTACCTGGTCACCATCAGTACGCAGTGCCACCGCCGGATGGTTACCTGCATCTACGCTATCGCCCAGCGTGTTTTCGATGGTCAGATTTTGCAGTTGCAGGCCATTGTTTTGTGACCAGAAGACCGCAGAGCAGAGAACACCGATACTGTCGCTGCGTTTGCTCTGGCAGCTATCGTACATATACCACGCTGGTTTACCTGGCATATATTTGCCGCGCGGGTTGACGTCGTGACGCCAGTCGGCAGGGCTCATGCCACCATCAAGGGAAAGCCCAATCTTCACATCAATCGGTTTTTCACCTGTACCGTACAGAGTAATTCCACCCGGAGCGGCAGGGACATATACCGTTCCCTGATACTCACCAGGCATCACGGCAATATACTGGCGCTTGTTGGTACGCTTGATAATTGCCGCATCTACCGCCGCCTGAATCGTGGTATGCGTTACACCTTGAGTGCCCGCCGGGCCGACAACAAAGTCAGGTTGCGCAGGCAGGGTAATCGGGGAAGGATTCCACGCTGCAGCACCTGGTGTCAGGGATGCAAAATAGTGTTGAGCATCGAAATTCTGCGCTTCTTTTGCCGACAGAATCGGGCGAGAAGAGGTACCAGGCGCGGTTTGATCAGAAGGACGTTGATCGGGCGGGGTTGAGCTACAGGCGGTCAGCGTCACGCCAAAAGCCAATGCCAGCGCCAGACGGGAAACTGAAAATGTGTTCACAGGTTGCTCCGGGCTATGAAATAGAAAAATGAATCCGTTGAAGCCTGCTTTTTTATACTAAGTTGGCATTATAAAAAAGCATTGCTTATCAATTTGTTGCAACGAACAGGTCACTATCAGTCAAAATAAAATCATTATTTGATTTCAATTTTGTCCCACTCCCTGCCTCTGTCATCACGATACTGTGATGCCATGGTGTCCGACTTATGCCCGAGAAGATGTTGAGCAAACTTATCGCTTATCTGCTTCTCATAGAGTCTTGCAGACAAACTGCGCAACTCGTGAAAGGTAGGCGGATCCCCTTCGAAGGAAAGACCTGATGCTTTTCGTGCGCGCATAAAATACCTTGATACTGTGCCGGATGAAAGCGGTTCGCGACGAGTAGATGCAATTATGGTTTCTCCGCCAAGAATCTCTTTGCATTTATCAAGTGTTTCCTTCATTGATATTCCGAGAGCATCAACATGCAATGCTGTTGGGATGGCAATTTTTACGCCTGTTTTGCTTTGCTCGACATAAAGATATCCATCTACGATATCAGACCACTTCATTTCGCATAAATCACCAACTCGTTGCCCGGTAACAACAGCCAGTTCCATTGCAAGTCTGAGCCAACATGGTGATGATTCTGCTGCTTGATAAATTTTCAGGTATTCGTCAGCCGTAAGTCTTGATCTCCTTACCTCTGATTTTGCTGCGCGAGTGGCAGCGACAGGGTTTGTTGTTATATGGCCTTCAGCTATTGCCTCTCGGAATGCATCGCTCAGTGTTGATCTGATTAACTTGGCTGACGCCGCCTTGCCCTCGTCTATGTATCCATTGAGCATTGCCGCAATTTCTTTTGTGGTGATGTCTTCAAGTGGAGCATCAGGCAGACCCCTCCTTATTGCTTTAATTTTGCTCATGTAATTTATGAGTGTCTTCTGCTTGATTCCTCTGCTGGCCAGGATTTTTTCGTAGCGATCAAGCCATGAATGTAACGTAACGGAATTATCACTGTTGATTCTCGCTGTCAGAGGCTTGTGTTTGTGTCCTGAAAATAACTCAATGTTGGCCTGTATAGCTTCAGTGATTGCGATTCGCCTGTCTCGGCCTAATCCAAACTCTTTACCCGTCCTTGGGTCCCTGTAGCAGTAATATCCATTGTTTCTTATATAAAGGTTAGGGGGTAAATCCCGGCGCTCATGACTTCGCCTTCTTCCCATTTCTGATCCTCTTCAAAAGGCTACCTGTTACTGGTCGATTTAAGTCAACCTTTACCGCTGATTCGTGGAACAGATATTCTCTTCCATCCTTAACCGGAGGAGGGAATATCCTGCATTCGCGCACCCATCGACGAACTGTTTCAAGGCTTCTTGGGCGTCGCTGGCGAGCGTTCCACTCCTGAAGTGTCAAGTACATCGCAAAGTCTCCGCAATTACACGCAAGAAAAAACCGCCATCAGGCGGCTTGGTGTTCTTTCAGTTCTTCAATTCGAATATTGGTTACGTCTGCATGTGCTATCTGCGCCCACAGCATCCAGTGGTCATAGCAGTCGCTGATGTTCTCGGCTTCGATAACTCTGTTGAATGGTTCTCCATTCTGGTGATGCTGCCAACTTACTGATTTAGTGTATGATGGTGTTTTTGAGGTGCTCCAGTGGCTTCTGTTTCTATCAG
>NZ_JAVUPQ010000103.1:0-6927 GCF_032029835.1 Escherichia sp. AM3
TGGAGCGGGCGAAGGGAATCGAACCCTCGTATAGAGCTTGGGAAGCTCTCGTTCTACCATTGAACTACGCCCGCTTCGAGATGCGTAAGGCATTATAAACCTTACGCTCTCCTTAGCAAGTGCCACGCTGCTGACTGCTGATTAATTCGCCATCAGCATTTTGGCTTGCTGCCCTGAGGCGGCAAGTAACGTAGCGGATCAATTGCCGTTGCACGGTAACGAATCTGGAAATGCAGGCGAACAGATGCCGCATCCGTGCTCCCCATAGTGGCGATTTTTTGCCCAGCCTTCACGCTTTGCCCATTATTTACCAGCATCGTGTCATTATGGGCGTAAGCCGTAATGTAATCTTCACTGTGTTTAATCATGATGAGATTACCGTAGCCACGCAGCTGGTTGCCCACATACACCACCTTTCCTGCACCCGCGGCGTAAATAGGTGTACCCCGTGGAGCTGAGATATCAATCCCTTTATTGCCGCCATCTGCTGTCGAATACGGCATGATAACTTTCCCTGTCGTTGGCCATAACCAACAACGTTGCCCTACTGGCGGCCAGGATGATTTCGGTACCGCTGATGACGGTGTAACCGATGCGGTTTTGGTCGTTGATTTGGCGGTTGATTTACGTGTAATACTGCTACTTTTCGCCCCACCCAGTTTTAGTTTCTGACCAACTTCAATGGTGTAAGGGGGGGAAATGCCGTTCAGTCGCGCCAGTTCTTTTACGCTGGTTCCCGTGGTGCGCGAAATACGATATAGCGTATCCCCCCGTTTCACGGTGTAAACGGAGCCGGAATACGTTCCTGTATCGGATGATTTGCTACCCGAACAGCCCGCCAAAAGCAGTCCAAACGATAACAACATCACGATACCCAGAGATTTTTTATTCAGGCGTCCCGCACTCAAAATCTTTCCTCGCTTAAAAAACAAGACGCCTTATCATAGCAGCCAGCCTCTTGATACCCAATCTCTTGCTTCTGGAAAAACGTGGTAATAGAGAAAGAGGTTAATTTCATTTGGCAAAGGGAAGTATCATCAGCAAAATATTCGCTGTAGAGGTATCGAACTTCCTGACTTTTTACCCTATTTCCCATCCTGATGCGTAATAATCCCAATTTATCACATTGATTTTATCGCCACTCATATTGATACGTATCACTGCCCCTATTCAGAGTCCTGTTTCGTATCATATCTGTGTTTTTTTAACGTCATCACACTTCCTACCTCCCCTAACGCTTATCGTCGTTTCTGGCGTAAATCTTGCCTGCTTAGACTAAATCTTTGCCATAAGAACCAAATGTTCAAATCGAGGGGATTTCTATGGAAGCGCGGGAAGCAACCGCTACGGGTGAATCATGCATGCGCGTCGATGCCATTGCTAAGGTCACCGGGCGGGCACGATATACTGACGATTATGTTATGGCGGGCATGTGTTATGCGAAATATGTACGTAGCCCTATCGCACATGGTTATGCCGTAAGTATTAATGATGAACAAGCCAGAAGTTTGCCGGGCGTACTGGCGATTTTTACCTGGGAAGATGTGCCTGATATTCCATTCGCTACAGCTGGGCATGCCTGGACACTTGACGAAAACAAGCGCGATACCGCCGATCGCGCACTGCTAACTCGCCATGTTCGTCATCATGGTGACGCCGTTGCCATCGTCGTGGCCCGCGATGAACTCACGGCAGAAAAAGCGGCGCAATTGGTCAGCATTGAGTGGCAAGAATTACCCGTTATCACCACGCCAGAAGCGGCGCTGGCAGAAGACGCTGCACCAATCCATAACGGTGGCAATTTACTGAAACAAAGCACGATGTCGACGGGTAATGTCCAACAAACAATCGATGCCGCCGACTACCAGGTACAGGGGCACTATCAGACCCCCGTTATTCAACATTGTCACATGGAAAGCGTAACATCGCTGGCGTGGATGGAGGATGACTCGCGAATTACCATCGTTTCCAGCACCCAGATCCCGCACATTGTTCGCCGCGTGGTTGGTCAGGCGCTGGATATTCCCTGGTCATGCGTACGAGTCATCAAACCATTTGTCGGTGGCGGTTTTGGTAATAAACAGGATGTACTGGAAGAGCCAATGGCGGCATTCCTGACCAGCAAGCTTGGCGGCATTCCGGTGAAAGTTTCCCTTAGCCGTGAAGAGTGTTTCCTCGCAACCCGTACCCGCCACGCTTTTACCATTGACGGGCAAATGGGCGTGAACCGCGACGGAACATTGAAAGGTTATAGTCTGGATGTTCTGTCTAACACCGGCGCTTATGCATCTCACGGGCACTCCATCGCTTCTGCGGGGGGGAATAAAGTCGCTTACCTTTATCCTCGTTGTGCCTACGCTTACAGTTCAAAGACCTGCTATACCAACCTCCCCTCGGCTGGTGCGATGCGTGGTTATGGCGCGCCACAAGTCGTATTTGCCGTTGAGTCTATGCTTGATGACGCCGCGACAGCGTTAGGTATTGATCCTGTTGAAATTCGTTTACGCAACGCCGCCCGCGAAGGAGATGCTAATCCGCTCACGGGCAAACGTATTTACAGCGCAGGGTTGCCGGAGTGTCTTGAAAAAGGCCGGAAAATCTTTGAATGGGAAAAACGCCGTGCAGAATGCCAGAACCAGCAAGGCAATTTGCGCCGCGGCGTTGGCGTCGCCTGTTTTAGCTACACCTCTAACACCTGGCCTGTCGGCGTAGAAATAGCAGGCGCGCGCCTTCTGATGAATCAGGATGGAACCATCAACGTGCAAAGCGGCGCGACGGAAATCGGTCAGGGTGCCGACACCGTCTTCTCGCAAATGGTGGCAGAAACCGTGGGGGTTCCGGTCAGCGACGTTCGCGTTATTTCAACTCAAGATACCGACGTTACGCCGTTCGATCCCGGCGCATTTGCCTCACGCCAGAGCTATGTTGCCGCGCCTGCGCTGCGCAGTGCGGCACTATTATTAAAAGAGAAAATCATCGCTCACGCCGCAGTCATGCTACATCAGTCAGCGATGAATCTGACCCTGATAAAAGGCCATATCGTGCTGGTTGAACGACCGGAAGAGCCGTTAATGTCGTTAAAAGATTTGGCGATGGACGCTTTCTACCACCCTGAACGCGGCGGGCAGCTCTCTGCTGAAAGCTCCATCAAAACCACCACTAACCCACCGGCGTTTGGCTGTACCTTTGTTGATCTGACGGTCGATATTGCGCTGTGCAAAGTCACCATCAACCGCATCCTCAACGTTCATGATTCAGGGCATATTCTTAATCCACTGCTGGCAGAAGGTCAGGTACACGGCGGAATGGGAATGGGCATTGGCTGGGCGCTATTTGAAGAGATGATCATCGATGCTAAAAGCGGCGTGGTCCGTAACCCCAATCTGCTGGATTACAAAATGCCGACCATGCCGGATCTGCCACAACTGGAAAGCGCGTTCGTCGAAATCAATGAGCCGCAATCCGCATACGGACATAAGTCACTGGGTGAGCCACCAATAATTCCTGTTGCCGCTGCTATTCGTAACGCGGTGAAGATGGCTACCGGTGTTGCAATCAATACACTGCCGCTGACGCCAAAACGGTTATATGAAGAGTTCCATCTGGCAGGATTGATTTGAGGATAACATCATGTTTGATTTTGCTTCTTACCATCGCGCAGCAACCCTTGCCGATGCCATCAACCTGCTGGCTGACAACCCGCAGGCCAAACTGCTCGCCGGTGGCACTGACGTACTGATTCAGCTCCACCATCACAATGACCGTTATCGCCATATTGTTGATATTCATAATCTGGCGGAGCTGCGGGGAATTACGCTGGCGGAAGATGGCTCGCTACGTATCGGCTCTGCAACGACATTTACCCAGCTAATAGAAGATCCTATAACTCAACGTCATCTCCCGGCGTTATGTGCTGCGGCCACGTCCATTGCTGGACCGCAGATCCGTAACGTCGCTACCTACGGTGGAAATATTTGCAACGGTGCCACCAGCGCAGATTCTGCCACGCCAACGCTAATTTATGACGCGAAACTGGAGATCCACTCCCCGCGCGGTGTTCGTTTCGTCCCGATTAATGGCTTTCACACCGGGCCGGGCAAAGTGTCTCTTGAGCATGACGAAATCCTCGTCGCCTTTCATTTTCCGCCACAGCCGAAAGAACACGCGGGCAGCGCGCATTTTAAATATGCCATGCGCGACGCAATGGATATTTCAACGATTGGCTGCGCCGCACATTGCCGACTGGATAACGGCAATTTCAGCGAATTACGCCTGGCATTTGGTGTTGCCGCGCCAACGCCGATTCGCTGCCAACATGCCGAACAGACTGCACAAAATGCGCCATTAAACCTGCAAACGCTGGAAGCTATCAGCGAATCTGTCCTGCAAGATGTCGCCCCACGTTCTTCATGGCGGGCCAGTAAAGAGTTTCGTCTGCATCTCATCCAGACGATGACCAAAAAAGTGATTAGCGAAGCCGTCGCCGCGGCGGGGGGAAAATTGCAATGAATCACAGCGAAACAATTACCATCGAATGCACCATTAACGGGATGCCTTTTCAGCTTCACGCCGCACCAGGCACGCCGCTCTCGGAATTACTCCGCGAACAAGGACTGCTAAGTGTCAAACAAGGGTGCTGCGTGGGTGAATGTGGTGCCTGTACGGTGTTGGTCGACGGCACAGCAATAGACAGTTGCTTATACCTTGCCGCCTGGGCTGAAGGAAAAGAGATCCGCACGCTGGAAGGTGAAGCGAAAGGCGGAAAACTTTCTCATGTTCAGCAGGCTTATGCGAAATCCGGCGCAGTGCAGTGCGGGTTTTGTACGCCTGGCCTGATTATGGCTACCACGGCAATGCTGGCGAAACCACGCGAGAAGCCATTAACCATTACGGAAATTCGTCGCGGACTGGCGGGAAATCTTTGTCGCTGCACGGGGTATCAGATGATTGTAAATACAGTTCTGGATTGCGAGAAAACGAAGTAAAAGGATATCCGGCCTGAATTCAGGCCGGATTCACTGAGGTTATGTGTTTAACAACTCATATTTCTTAATCTTGCGATAGAGCGTAGCAATGCCGATGCCCAGTTCATCAGCAACTTGCTTCTTGCTGTTATGACGTGAAAGCGCCTCGCGGATCATTTGCTTTTCCATCTCCTCCAGCGCCGTGCCGCCCGCATCATCGAGTGACAGGTGCGCCTCACTGACCTCTGTTACATCACTTTGCTCCGTTGTGCCATTATTCAGCAGATTTGGCGGCAATAGCGTGCTGTCGATAACTTCACCTGAAGGAACCACGTTAACCAGATATTCCATCAAATTGCTTAACTCGCGCAGGTTTCCGGGCCAACGATGCTTACGCAATATTTCGACGACATCGGGAGCAATGCCAGGATAAACCGATCCCAGACGACGGGTATGCAGATGTAAAAAGTAATGCACCAATAGTTCAATATCTTCCTGACGTTCACGCAGCGGTGGCAGAGTTATCGGGATAACATTAAGTCGGTAGAAGAGATCTTCGCGGAATTTACCTTCGGCAATGAACTGGGCCAAATTCTGATTAGTTGCAGAAATGATGCGAATGTCGACTTGTATTGGGCTACTGGCACCAATCGGCAGAATTTCACGCGCCTCAATAGCGCGCAGTAATTTAGCCTGCAACATTAATGGCATATCACCTATTTCATCGAGAAACAGCGTGCCCGTATTCGCCGCCTGAATCAACCCTGTTTTACCGTTGGCAGAAGCGCCAGTAAATGCGCCTTTAACATAACCGAACAGTTCGCTTTCCAGAAGCTGCTCCGGAATCGCGGCACAGTTGATAGCAATAAAGGGTTTATTCCGTCTTCCGCTCAACTTATGGATTGCTCGGGCGACGACTTCTTTACCCGTGCCGCTTTCACCAACCACCATAACGCTGGATGGGCTGGGTGCAATACGGCTAATGAGTCGTTTTAATTGCCGCATAACACGGCACTCGCCAACCAATTGTTCAATATGTGGTTCATCAGGTGCATTTGCTACAGAAAAACTGGTATGCGATTGGTGAAATGCCATTAAAAATAATTGTCGGCCCTGAATGTTATGCAATTGACCAATGATTAATTCACTTTTATCGTCCCACGAAACAATATGCTGCATATGTCCATGAGTAAAATTACTCTCAAATGTTAATGGTCTGAAACGGATAGGTTTCCCAATAATATTATTTTGTACAACACCAAGTGTTTTTAAGGCAGTCTGATTAACAAACTGAACCCGACTTTCATCATCAACAACTAATACGCCCTGATCCATATTATCGATCATGGTCGCGAATATTTTACTGATGTTATCTCCTGGCCCCTGATCCTCCAGAAGTTTCGAAACAAAAATGGTGGATATATGGCGAACATAATCAGAAAATTCGCGTAAATTATCACTGATATGCTCTTGTTGCTCGTGGGTAACGGCAATCAAACTTATCACCCCAACACAACGATCCTGTAAAATGACAGGCGTACCCAGAAATGCTTTTTCGCGGCAATTTTCTTTACTATCGCAACCTTCGCAAAGGGGATCGAAGCGAGACTGTGTCACAACTTTTTCAGTTTTCGTTTCCAGGACGTGGCGGAGCAGGCGTGAGTTGCCGCTCAACTGGCGACCAAGAAACTTCCCATACGCGCCCGTTCCGGCGACGCGACACAAGTTTTCATCAACGATCTCAACCTCAAGCTGCAAAACGCTGGCAAGCATTCTGGCAAAACGCTGAATTGTCGGTTGAATTTGCATCAATACTGACTGCGTAGTAGCAAGCTCCATAGCTTTACCTTCCAGACTTACTTAAAAGTCGATCATTGAAGACGTTGATGGTTCACAGATCATGATGATATTAACTCAGGCGAAATTGGCTTTGATAAAAATATAAGATTTTTATCATTTTCTA
>NZ_JAVUPQ010000104.1:0-6852 GCF_032029835.1 Escherichia sp. AM3
TAAGACATGAACTGAGCGTATTAATGCTCCTGCCCTGAGACTGAGCCGGTGAGTGAGGGGCTGAGAAATCCCTCTTGACACTGCTCTAAACCAGAAATACTTCCCCGGTTGTTGCGGTGCGTCCGGATCCCCGATAACGGAACACTAAGGCTGTATTGCGGGACACCAGGTAAGTGGCAGCCCGTAATACGTCAGGAGACGCGGGAAAAGTGAATTCCCACACGCGTTATAAACTTACCCTTGCGGAGCTGGAAGCCTTTAACTCTGCCGTTGACAACCGGCTGGCAGAACTGACAATGAACAAACTTTACGATCGCGCGCCGGCTTCCGTCTGGAAATATGTCACCTGAATATTGAAGCAGCGCTACGATGACTCCGGTGTTATCTGCACCGGAGGACCGGGAACATTAAGCGGTATAGCGACAACAAAGAATTCGAAATCAAAAGGGAATGGTGCCGGAGGCGTGGGCGGTAATAGGCTGATTTTCAGGTATTACCGGCTTACAACGTGTGGTTGATATTGAGGGGCTGTGAGTTTCGCGTATTTGTCAGAAACCCAGATGAGTTTTCCTGTATGGGACGAAATAAGGCAGCGGCAATCCCTGGAAAATTTAATATGGTATGAAGGAGAACCTGTCGGTTACGCTTAATATACACGGTACACTGTCAGCTCAGGGGATACATGAACCGTTATCTCACCAGCTACACAGTATACACACACTGACGCTGACAGTAGTCAGCAGGACCACAATAATCAGCGCCAGCAGTATGGTAACGATACGGTCTGTATTCCGGTAGTAGCCGAAGGGGTCGACAGAACCACAATACGGGCAACACACTGTATTATGAGTAATCGCGTTTCCACAGTCCCTGCACTTCTTTTTGCGTATCACCATCACTCCCTCCTCACAGCCTTACCCGTAACCGGTTTTTTACATTAAAAAACGACGCTGAAAATTCAACCGTCAGTCCGGAGACGACCGTTCGGGTTATCACAGAGTGCCTGAGACAGTGTCCTGCCGGAGGTCACTTCAGGGACTCTGCGTATTTTTTACGACGTGGCTATTCCGTATGAACCATACGGAGATTTAACCATGACCTACAAATACAACCCCTTCTGGCAGCAACGTATTCGTGAGACGGTGCGGCACGCACTGAATGTTCATCCCCGCCTGACGGCATTGCGGGTTGACCTGCGTCTCCCGGATGTACCGGCAGCAACGGACGCAGCTGTGATATCCCGCTTCATCAATGCCCTGAAAGCCCGAATCGACGCTTACCAGAAACGTAAGCATCGGGAAGGTAAACGCGTGCATCCCACAACCCTGCATTACGTCTGGGCCCGGGAGTTTGGGGAGTGCAAAGGTAAAAAACACTATCACCTGATGCTGCTGGTCAACCGGGATACCTGGTGTCGTGCCGGTGATTACCGCGCTCCGGAGTCTCTGGCCGGGATGATTAAACAGGCGTGGTGCAGTGCCCTGGGAGTGGATGTCGGGTGCCATGCCACGCTGGTGCATTTTCCGGCCTGGCCGGCGGTGTGGCTGGCGCGTAATGATGACACCGGCTTTCAGCAAGTGCTGGAACGTGCTGACTATCTGGCGAAGGAGCATACCAAAGCTCACTGCACCGGTGAGCGCAATTTTGGCTGTAGCCGGAGTTGAGCACGACTGGCGCGCCAATATCCGGCAAACCAAAAGTATGGGTTGTTGTCTGGCGGCAACGATGTATCCACTCGCCCACTGACTGTTTTTTACGTCAGTGTTCCATTGTGTGACAACCACAGTGCTGTAACAGCAACCAGCCTGCTTTACCCAAACTCCAGTCCAGATTTTAACTGAACCGCCATTCACACCCTGACCACGCTGCCCGTACCGGGACGGCTGTTGCCTGCGTGTCGTCTGGCGGCTGAGGTATATGACTATGTACGCAAAATCCTTTATCGCTCTTGATGGCAACGGACGTCTGACGGGCGCCCGTACTGCACAGGCCGCACCTTATGCTAACTACACCTGCCACTTGTGTGGCAGTGCACTCAGATACCATCCGCAATACGAAACTGAACTTCCCTGGTTTGAACACACTGACGACAGGCTGACAGAGCACGGTCAACAGTGCCCTTATGTCAGGCCGGAGCGCAGAGAAATACAGTTGATTAAACGTCTGCAGCAATTCGTACCGGATGCCTTACCCGTGGTGCGTAAAGCCAGCTGGCACTGCAGACAATGTCACCACGATTATTATGGGGAGCAGTACTGCACACACTGCCAGACCGGAGGATTCAGTATTCCCCGGACAGCTCAGCAACTGTCTTGAACGTAAAAATTATGGAGCAACGTGATGGTACGATTCATTCCATTCTTCGTTCTTTCTGAGCATTGCGTTCAGGATAGTCAGCAGCTTGCGTATACAGGCAACCAGCGCCACTTTTTTGGGTTTTCCTGCGGCAAGCAGTCGCATGTAAAACACCTTTATTACCGGGTTAAAGCGGGTTGCGACAAGCGCTGCCATGTACAGGGCTGTTCGCACACCAGCCCTGCCGCCAAAGATGGTTCGTCGCCCTCTCATCGTGCCCGAGTCCCGGTTTACTGGAACCATACCGACAAGCGCACTGATTTCACGCCTGGAGAGGTTACCCTGTTCGGGTACTTCCGCCAGCAGCGCAGCAGCCGTCATGGTGCCAACACCTTTAATACTGCTCAGTCGCTTAGCAAGCTCTTTGAAGTGGCTATGGATATGGCTGTTCATGTCAGCATCTAGTCGCGCAAGCTCGTCTTCCAGTGCTTTGATGATGATATTAATGCTTTTCCTGTTCTATGGATGAGCAGGGTGCAACCGGTTTCTCTCGGCAACCAGCATCGTAATCAACTGCCGCCTACGAACTACCATTGCAGTGAGAACCTGACATTCAGTATCCGGCAGTGCTCTGATAAAGCGTTCCCGCTCCGGATGCCGGTTGAGAACCTCAGCCATCTGGGAAAGCACTCTGGCATCAATACTATCAGTTTTCGCGAGGTATCCCATGGCGCGGGCAAAGTCACGAGCTTGTCTGGGGTTAACCACGGCAAGCTCAAAACCTTCTGCCTGAAGCGCACAGACTATGGCGGTTTCAAGTCCTCCAGTGGCTTTCATTAAAACCAGCGCAATGGCGTACATTCTCAACTCAGCAATGATGGCCTCAAAGCCATCACTGTCATTGCCGACAGAAAATTGTTCAATAGCGCTGCTGGCGGCAATATCCAGTATCGCTTTCGAAACATCGATACCCACACAAAGTGAACCTAGCTGACTCATGATTACCCATCCTTGCAAATGCGTTATGGCGTACTGACAACTGTTCGGGTTTCTGATGAGTGGCTCAGTGTATGCGCCATTCGCTGAGCCACGGGCTATGAACCCCTTGAGGGATCGGGCTGCATACACCTTGCCAAATCTAATCACAGTTATTTTAACCAATTGTCAAGATACAAGGAGGAGATATGCGAATTCTGAACTGCTATATGGCGAATGACAGCAAAGGCCATTTTGTTACGGCGAAAGAAGCCGCGAAGAACAACCGACAGGACGTTTTGTGCTGTGTGTCCTGTGGTTGTCCGTTAACACTTAAGCGGGGCAATGACGGACAACCGCCGTGGTTTGAACATGACCAGATGACTGTTGCTGCGAAAATCCTGCTGCGATGCACCTGGCTTGACCCGGCAGAGAAAGAGGCCCGTCGTTTGCATCTGCAGGGCATGACGGTTCCGGATTATACGGTGAAGGTGAGAAAGTGGTTTTGTGTGATGTGTGACGAAGATTATGAGGGGGAAAAGTGCTGCCCGCGTTGTGGTACTGGGGTATACAGCAGGGAGGGGGGGCTGCAGGAAGGCAACTGGAAGGATAGGAACTGAGCGGTTCAGTCGCGGAAATCAGTTGCAGAGCTGTAATGATATCTCCGGGAGTGCTGCGTTGGTAGGGGCATCCCGGGATAGAGAAATTTTAGCACTTTGCCCTGAATGATTGTAGACGCCCCGAGTACTCGTACCGGTCTGAGTTATTACAGTTAGATATTCACTTTTTCTCCCGCATACTTCACATCTGTCAACGACGGATGAAAAGTGGTTCTTCCGCAACCTGGGTGGAAGAAAATGGATGAAACTTTCTGGCGAACAAGGATCTAAGCTGTTTTAAGTTATGGGCAACCCAATGCACTCTCTTAAGACACTTCTACAGTTACCTTGCGGATGGCGATGCAGTCGACAAATTATTAGCTCTGACGGTATAACCCTCCATCTCCACGGAAAACGCAAAACAGCACAATGTCCTGAATGCTTTAAGCGTAGCGACTCTGTTCATAGTTGTTGTCGGCGCCGGATACAGCATCTACCCTGATCAGGGCAGACGCTATGGCTTGTATTTTCCGTCCGCCACTGGTACTGCCGTAACCCAGCTTGTTCACGTAAAATTTTTGCCGAGTCGCTTGCTCCCTTCGCCGGTTCACACCAACAGTCTTCACAGGCGTTACAAAATTTACAACGTCAACTGGGATTAATAGCTGGAGGTGAGGCTGGAAAACGGGCTGCAACGGCAGCGGGTCTCCGTTGCAGTGCTGATACTCTTCTTCGCAGGGTTATCAATACCCCGGAGACGAAACAGTCAGGCGCGCCTCATGTCGGTATTGATGAGTGGGCGTGGCATCGGGGCCACTGCTGCGGTATGTTAATAGTCAATCTTGATACTCACCGTCCCCTCGTCCTGCTTCCCGGCCGTGATCAGCGTACGCTGGCGACCTGGTTCAGAAAATATCCGGAAATACAGGTTGTCTCGCGTGATCGCAGTGGAGTCTATGCGACAGCAGCACGTGAAGGTGCACCTCAGGCCAGACAGGTGGCCGATCGATGGCACCTGCTAAAAAATATTGGTGATGAGCCTGAACGAATGATGTACAGACATATGCCTCTGATACGTCTTGTTGTCAGAGAGTTATCACTGAAGAAATCACCTGAGCCAGAAATATCTGTGCCTGTAGCATCGCTCCGTCGTCCGGAACGCCTTAAACAGCAAACCCGCAAAAAACGGCATCAGCATTGGACAGAGGTTATGGCCCTGCATAACAAGGGATGTAGTTTCAGGGAAATATCCCGTATTACAGGCCTGTCGCGAGTGACAGTCAGTCGCTGGGTGCGTTCAGGAACATTCCCTGAAATGTCAACCCGGCCTCCAAAGCGAGGGCTTCTGGACCCATGGAGGGAGTGGTTAAAAGAGCAACGAGAAAGTGGTAATTATAATGCCAGCCGGATATGGCGGGAAATGGTGGCCCAGGGGGGGGACAGGCAGTGAAACCATCGTCAGGGATACTGTTGCCAAATGGCGTAAAGGCTGGAACCCACCGGTTACTACTGCCGCAAGACTTCCTTCAGTGTCCCGGGTAAGCCGCTGGTTGATGCCCTGGAGAATAATCAGGGGCGAAGAAAATTATGCATCCCGATTTATTAGTCTGATGTGTGAAAAAGAACCGGAGTTGAAAATAGCACAGCAACTGGTACTCGAGTTCTACCGTATTCTGAAAACCTAAAATAAATCACAGCTAAGCAGCTGGTTCACTCGAGTCCACGAAAGCGGCTCAGCAGAACTTCGGTGCGTAGCTGCGGGGATGGAAGCTGATGCTGCGGCTATATGTGAGGCAATCAGCAGTCGCTGGAGTAATGGTGTTGTCGAAGGTCATGTAAATCGCCTGAAGGTGCTGATACGCCAGATGTATGGTCGAGCCGGATTTGAACTACTTAGGCGGAGGGTAATGAGTCCACTGGCATGAAAATCTTCACCTAGGTTGCGGAAGAGCCACTTTTGCACTGTTCGTGACAGTATGGTCTTTATGTACTCACTTTGTTACCGGTAGCTGAATCATCACTACCGTGCTGCAAATGGTGGTGAACAGCATCAATTGTGGAATGAATGTTGCCGAAGCGACCAATGCGCCTCGTTTCCACCATCAGTGGTTGCCGGACGAGCTGCGTGTTGAAAAGGGTTTAGTCCGGATACGCTCAAGCTGCTGGAAGCAAAAGGTCAGAAAGTGGCGCTGAATGAGGCGATGGGCAGCACGCAAAGCATTATGGTTGGGTCGGATGGTGAGTTGTACGGCGCATCCGACTCGCGCTTGGTGGATGATTTAACGGCGGGGTATTAATTGACATCCCCCGGCGCAGTGTGCCGGGGGATAATGGTTTTATGCGGTCAATAATCGTCCGGGATTATCGATACAGAGTTTTTTGAGGATCGTTTTATCGACGCCGCGCTCCGCCAGATAGGCCAGAAAAACATCTGGAACAAATCCCCAGCCATTACCGCCATTTTTAGCCCACATTTGTTTAAGGAAGACATCGTGGCTGAGAACAAGCTGATCGGCGTATCCCAACTCAATGAGATGAGCGACGGCATCGGCAGTCTCCTGCACCCCTGGCGCTATTCCCTCTTTCGGGAAGGTAATGTCTAGGCCAATCATGTCGAATTCCAGCCAGACACCCTTATCAAGCATTTTCCGCTGATACGCCACGTCTTTTCCTGACGGATCCGAGTGTGCGAGAGAGACTTTATTTGGCGAGACGCCCATTTCACCTAACACAATGTCGAGTACTTCATCACCGCGACGAAGCCAGCCCGGCATGTGAATATTCATCGCCACATGAGGATTGTTAATCTGTGCCAGCGAGGCAGCCCGCAAGCTGTTATGCTCGGCTTCGGTAAATGTCGGTGAGACACCTATTTCACCGATCATTCCGGCACGAATATCCGTATCGCCAATCCCTTGATTCAATTCGTTATCAATCGTTGCCGCCAGTTCATCAACCGTTTTATGAATTCTCTGGCTTTCAA
>NZ_JAVUPQ010000105.1:0-6793 GCF_032029835.1 Escherichia sp. AM3
CGTTCGTGCCATCGTTATTGATCTCGATGTTGTACTGCGGGGAAAACATCGCCATACCTGAACCCCCAATATCCGCCACAACCCCCAGCTTACCGTCAGCACCACGACGCAATGGCAGAATGGCTTCAGGTCCCGCTTCCCCCATCACACCCGCGCCTTTTGCAAAAGCAAAAAACGTCGGACGGTTAACCACCGTGCCACTGTAACGACTCAAATCAGCAGACTGATAAATCCCCCCATTGGCATTCAGGGAAAGGCTGCTGAGATCAAATCCCAGTACACTGCCAATCCCTTTTATCGATTTCATCATGGTTGCCTGCGCCAGGATTTTCGCCATATCTGACAGCACAGAAGAGGTGAAGGATTTGAAATTGAGTTTGCCGGTAGTGACAAAAGTTGCCAGGCCATTTCCCATGTTGCTGAAGGCTGACGAGAACACCTGTTCTGCTGTTTCTGCCGTATTATCTGCATCCACGGTAAAATCCTGAAATGCACGCAGGACTCCGTTTTTCCAGTTACCCTGCACAACTTCAAGCTGTTGCCAGTAACGGCGATTCTCATTCAGTTGTCGGTTCAGGCTCTCCGTCAGCGCCTGCTCGGCCTTTCTGTAGTCATCCGTGTTATATGTCCCTTTCTGCTCACTATCCCGCCTCAACTGCTCCAGCTGTTGCTGGTATTTCTGGCGAAGACTCAGTTGTACCTGATATCGCTGTCGCTGCTGATCACCCATACCCACCGTGGCGATATCCAGGTCATGTTGCTGACGCTGAGCGCGCTCTTCTTCAGCCAGTTGACTGGTCAGCTGAATTGTTTTTTTCTTCAGCTCGTTGAGTGCCGTCTGTTTCTGAAGCTCCTGCTGTTTTACATCCAGCAGCGTCAGTGCCTGAATCAGTTCATCTTTACGGGCCAGCACACTCTTTTCATCTGCCGTCAGTTTTTTCCCGTCCAGGTCGCTGATGCGCTGCTGCAGAGCCAGAAGCTGTTTATGCGCTTCTGTCATCCTTTCCGTGGCAATGCCTGCTGACTGTCTGGCAGCAGCAATCTGTCCTTCCACCTGTGCCTGTTGCTGACTGTACTGCAGCAATAACCGGGTGGCCTCATCATTACGGGTTTCGCGTGTTTTTTTCTTACCGGATGCCAGGGCTTTCTCGTAACGTTCATTTTCACGTTGTATCGCCGCATCCCTGACAGCCTGATCGGCGTACTGCATGGCATTAATACGCGCAATTTCACGCTGATGTCGTGCTGCTTCCGTTTCATTCATCCGGTTCAGTGCAGCATTTTCAGCATTACGGCGTTTCTGTTGCTCCTGATAATTCCGCTCTGCCTGCTCTTTTGCATCCTGCAAATCCTTCTGGCGTTTTTTCTCCTGAAGATCGTTAAGACGCTGCTGATCGTATTCAACCTGAGAAGATGATGCCGTCCAGGGGAGTCTTTTCGCCCGCGACACTTTCTCCTGTAAAGCGGCAATCTGTTCATCCAGCGAGTCTTCACGACCAATATTCATGGCCGCATCCCAGAAACGACTCCACAAATCAGACAGATACTTCAGCGTACTGCCAAGCGCATTGAGGTTATTATCAATATCCGCAGTACGCCGACCGGTTTCCTCTGCCAGTGCAGACATGGCTATCCGTGCAGCATCACTGGATCGCCCCTGCTCCCCAAGGACGCGTATCTGCTCAAGCTGAGTGGCAGTAAGAAAATGCAGCTCATTGTCCAGAGCCTTCGCGGCATTTACAGGATCATCCTTCAGCCGCTTAAACTGATTTATGGTATCGCTGACCGACTGGCCAACCGATCGCTCCATCTGTGCGGCAGCTCTCGCCACCATACCGATATCGTTTCCACGAAATGCACCACTCCCCACCACCTGAGCCAGCGCACCGGCTGCAGCATGTTGCGTGATACCATTCCCGGAAATAGCACGACTGAGCGTCCACAGCTGCCCGGCAGTGACTCCGGCATAATGCCCCGTCAGCGACAACTGGCGGTTAAATTCTTCCCCCTCCTTCTGACCGTCATACCAGGCTTTACCCAGACCATAGACGGCCGCGGCAATACCGCCAATAACCCCGCCAAGCATCATGCCTTTCGGTGACATCAGTGTGTCTATCCATCCGGCACGGTTAGCCAGCGTTATCCCGGATCCCCTCAGCGCCCCTAAATTGCCGCGGGCCAGTTCACCTATCAGAACGCCTATCTCCTGGCGGGCTGCTGCACTTTTCAGACCCAGCGAATGCGTGGCTTTTCCTGCCTGCTCCATTTTGCGGATATACACTTCTGCAGCACTGCTTACCCCCAGCTGGGCTGCCTTAGCACGAAGCAACTCAGAAGATGAAAGATTCAGGCGGGTTGCCTGCTCTTTAAGCTGACGGATAAACGCCACTTTCTGTCGGGTAGCCTCTTCCTCAGCCTGTGTAAGAACACGGGTTTTCGCAGTAACCTCAGAAATCAGCGCCAGATAATCCTGCTGACCAATCCCGCCACTGTTTCTGGCCTGTCGGATCTGCTGCTGAATACGCTGTAATTCCTGCAGCCCCGCACTGGCCTGTTTCACACTGTCAATCTGACGATAAAACGCAGCAGCCGCTTTATCCTGAGCCTCCGCCAGAGCCATGGCCTGCGCCTGTTCCTCGCGCATTTTCTGGCTCAGTGCCTCCATGCGCTGGCGGGTTTTCTCCACCTCGCGGGCCATGCGTTCATGAGCCTGTGCGTTCTTCTCCACCGTCTGCGCATGGACGGATGCGGCTGTTGCAGCCGAAGAAGCTGCCTGCGTTGTCTGCCGGGCGGCCTGAGTCTGACGCTCCATAAAACGCTGCATACGGGCAGAAGACCGTTCTGCATCGCTGGCTGCACCATTCAGAAGGTTTTTGATACGGGGAATTTCATTTTTAAACTCTGCCGCATCAATCCCCAAATCAATGACCAGGTTGGCTATCTGGTCCATAACGCACACCTCCGGAAATACCTTCCCCAAGATGCATCAGTTCTTCGTCCGTTCGCTCCGGTATCCCGTTCTCTTCCGGTAAAAGGCTGAAATCAGCCACCGCAGCATCACTACTGCCGGACACCATTCTCACGATCAATGCCTTCAGCGAGGCAAACTGCGCATCCATCCACACATCACTGAAGCTCTGCATCCGGAAATAATCGCCCCACTCACCAAGCTCAGTGGCCGACATTTCCGACAGCATCCGCCGCCAGTCTGCCCGCCGGAACTCCCGGGCAAGCCGCATGACAAACTGCATTTCCCGCGTCAGGACTTTTCCGGCGTCAGCGCCTCATGCTCATCATCCACGGCATTATCAATGGCCCCCATACCGCTCAGCGACAGAACCATCTCCGCCCCCGCACCCAGGGCATCATACGACCATGTTGTAATAACGGATGCGCAAAGCGTCTCTACATCCTTAGACTGATCCGCATTCCACAGTGAGCGGGAAACCAGCCAGGCATTGATATCCATCCCCATCCGCAGAAAAGCAATCTGTCGTTCAGCCTCCGGCAGTTCTCCCTCCCCGGCATCAAACTTTGCCGTTCGCTGCTGAACAAACGTCAGATATTCAATTCTCTGCAGCCCGGACAGCTCACTGAGCACCACGGACTGTTTTTCATAATTAAACGTGTCCTGTTTCAGAAACATCATGTTCTCCACCTGCAAAAAAGCCCCGCATAACCGGGGCAAATGATGAGTATCGTCCTGTTAACCTGCTGCGCTGACAGTCACCGCAGTCACAGCCACAAAATTCCCGTCAGCGGTCATGCCCACAATGCTGACACTGCCCTGCTTCACGCCTTTTACCGTGGCCACAAGTCCGTTCAGGGTAACCGTGGCAGTCTGTGGATCTGACGAATGCACACTGATCGCTTTGTCACTGGCTCCGTCAGGTTTTACTGTAAAGGTCAGCGTGGTGGTTGCTCCCACTTTTACACTGGCAGACGCCGGTGATACTGTCAGCCCGGTAACGCTCACGGTTTCAGTGCCTTCCTCTGCCAGATACGGACGCCCCACACCGCTGATTTTCACAGTGCGGGTCATCACGTCTTTTGAGGCAATGGTTTTACCCAGTGAGCTCAGCCAGCCACGGAAAACATCAACAGTGCCGTTGGGATATTTGATACGAACTTCACCGGAGTCGAACAACTGAACCAGTTTTTTCTGCCCGCTGTCACCCGGACGCCAGGCCAGCGTCGCCGAAGTATCACCAACGGATTTCTGCCCCTGGGTTGTCGTTTTCCAGTCTGCATCTTCATCATCGAGATAAGTGTCATCTTCTGCATCAGCGGTCATTTCGCCAGGTTGCAGATCCTTCACCATCGCAAGACGCAGCCAGTCAGTGTCCGACAAAGGGTTCGCAAACGCATCGCCGTTGCCGGTATACATCCAGAACGTCGTCCCCGCACCTTTCGTCTTTGCCAGTGGATTTGGTGTGGTCATTACCACCTCCTTAATTCGTGTACGTGATCTGGTACGTGATTTCCGCCATCGCCCAGGTGGCCATCTCATTATCACGTTGATAGTTAAAACCGAGTGGGATCAGGGTGTCGATGAGTCCGGAAAGTGCCGGTATATCATTCAGGGCAGGGAAAATGGTGCTCTCCATCCACATATCCAGCTCTGAATCCGGTGCCTGTGCCCGGATGAAGACGGCAATATGCAGAACAGCCTGCCAGTCATCTTCATCCGTCATTTTTCCGGTGTACTGAGCATCACTCAGCCACACCGCCACGGCAGGCAGTTCCTGCGCATCAATAAATGCCGAAAGCCCGTCAAAAAACGTGGCGCTGTCTCCACACTGTTCCCGAAGGCGTGCCAGTACGGCCTGGCGGATTTGTGTATGTCGGTTCATCGGGTCAGCCATAACCTCAGTTGTTGTTTCAGTGCATACCCCAGCTGTTTCGGCATTTCCGCAGCAATGATGTGGTCGCGGGCATCTACAAAGGCCTGTGTCAGCGGTCCGGACAGCGGGATTTTCACCACATCAATGGGGTAACGATTTTTGCCATCAATACGTCGCATCACATGCCAGCGACCATTCGCCAGTTGCTGAATAAACGCATCCCGGAAAAGATATTTACCCACCTTCAGCACACTGCCACGGTACTGCAGTTTTCCACCACGCCGGGCCAGTCTGACCCGGGCTGTCCCCAGCTTAATAGCGGGCAGATTGCCCCGGTTAACGCGGATCCTGGCCGTCATTTTTCCTGACGGACTGGCTTTAAACACCCGGACACGCTGACGTACCAGTTTCAGGGGGATCCCTTTCACCTGGTTATCTCCCGCAACGGTATTCCCGGCAACCTGCCGGGTGGCAACCGAGACCGCTTTCTGTGCCACACGGTTTATCGCCCATGCGCTGGCCTGTGGCACCATACGGGTATCAAGGCTGTTCAGATTGCGGATGGCATTCTCAAGCCCCTTCATCCCACACCTCTTTACTCAATAAAGATCATTGGCTTACCGTTAAAACGTTCATGCCGTGTGACCGTCCATTGTTGTCCGTCATAAACAACGCGATCCCCGCGCCGTGGGCGGTATCCCGAAGAAAACACCACCAGAGAGACCGCAGGTCCGGACAGAGCATTCAGCTCTGCCAGTGTTTCTCCCGGGATCACAGTCATATCGACATCATTAATCGAGGCTGTCTTTCCCATCTTTCTGACCGTGATCGCATCCATACGCGCTGCCAGCCGGGAAAAGGGATCAGACATTGAGTTTTACCGGCACTTCTTCTGCACTGGTTCCGGCATCTGCCCAGACAACCCCGACCAGCGGATCAGAGCCGCTGTTAGTCAGCTGAACTTTTCCGGACTTCAGATAAACCTTCTTACCCGTTTTCATGTCATCCGTTTTCAGTTTAGGCAGGATAAACACACCTTCGGTCATGCCGTCGCCTGTTTCACCCTGTGGAATATCGGTCAGCGCCACCGCAAAAACATCACCCACCTGCACCAGATCTCCGCTGCTGATGGCTGCACTGGCAACAATCGCCACCGTTTTTCCTTCTTCTACAAAATTCTTTGCCATAACTGTCTCCGCACAGCCCCGTTCAGGGGCTGATTTCAGGTACAAAAAAAGCCCTTACGGGCCATCAGAGTTGTTGTCTGCGACGTTTACGCCGTACATTTCACCAGACCGCGGTGATCAACTGGCGCGACACCGGCGTCAATACGCACTTTCGTTGTCACGCCATCCACACTGAAGCCCTCCATCTGATCAATATATGGCGTATCCACACCGTTGAGATAAGCCACTTCAATCGTATCGGAGCCTTTTGACGCAGCCAGGTAGAAGGTGGTCTGGCTGTTATCATCAAGACGAGGCTCTGCAATAACGGTCGCAAAATCTTTCACCGGGTTAATAATACCGGCGTTAATGTCAGCCCCCTTGACACTTGAGGAGCGAATGACCTGGTTAGCAACAGACTCCATCGCCGTCGGTACCAGTACGAACGCAGGACGAATATTCAGATGACGCTCCCCCTCTTTCTGAACGCGCATCAACTGGCGGGCTTTATCCAGCGATGCCACGTCCATTGCAGCGCTCTCCAGTACGTTTGCATGTTTCGCTTTATCGAACAGACTTACATTATCTGTGGAGATTTTCGGGTTAGACGTCAGAATGGCATAAACCAGATCGGCAATAGTGGATTTCGCCGCACGGCCCAGTTTCATCGGGACATCGGTCAGCATATTCAGATCATCATTGATAATGGCCTGACGGGTGATACTGAACAGCTCGCCATAGGTCGCCAGTGCAATAGTGGCCTGTTTATCTCCGGTGGTGACG
>NZ_JAVUPQ010000106.1:0-6328 GCF_032029835.1 Escherichia sp. AM3
CGGATAAGGCGTTCACGCCGCATCCGGCAATGGTGACAAATGCCTGATGCGCTACGCTTATCAGGCCTACAGATTCTTGCGCCATTCGTAGGCCGGATAAGGCGTTCACGCCGCATCCGGCATGAACATGTAGGTCAGACGCCGTAACGTTCGCACCAGCCAAGAATGGCTTTCTCGAAGCAGGCAAAAGGTGGATGCACAATGCCCGCGCCAATCATGCCGACGCCCGCATCTTTATGGGCGATGGCGGTGTTGATCACCGGCAGAATGCCGCTGCTACCCACGCGGGTGATGTCGATTGCCGACGGCACGCCCATAAAACCGAGCAGCGGAATGGTGACGTTGGGGTTTTCACCGAGGGTGATTTCGCGCATCTGACGGGAGAAATCAATAGCTTCTTCCACCGTGCCGCCCACCAGCGCGACGATAGCGGGCGCGGTCGCCATAGCAAATCCGCCAATACCGTAGGTTTCGGTGATGGCGCTGTCGCCGATATCCAGCCCCGAATCTTCCGGCTTATAACCGGCAAACATCGGGCCGATCACCTGCTGCGCCGGGCCGGTAAACCATTGCCCCGGCAGGCCGCTGACCCGCAGGCCGAACTCGACGCCGTTACGCGCCATGGTGGTGACCACGGTGCTGTATTCGATGCCATGCGCCGCATCCATCGCCGCTTTACACATCGCCATCCACGTCGGGCCGGAGAAGTAGTCGCTGCTGGCGACAAACTCAAACACTTCGCGCTGTTGCTCGACGGAATAACCCGCCTGAATAATCCCCGGCGTCAGCGCCTGAATCAGCAGCGTCGTCCCGGCGTTATTGCGGTTATGGCACTCATCGCCCATATGCAGCGCCTGCGCCAGCATTAAGCGCAGATCGATTTCGCCGATAATTTTCATCGCGTCGCGCAGTATTGGTCCCTGCACATCACGCATCCAGTTCAGGCGGTCAATCACGCTCTGGTCGTTAGCGCCCATACGCAAAATCTTCGCCATCTGCTCGCTCATGTTGGTAATAGCGATGTTGCCGTAGGTTTTGTTTTTTACGATGTGCATAAACATCGAGGCCGAGGTAACACCCGCCATCGATCCCACGCAGTCGTGCTCGTGACACGGCGAGAAGGTGATCTCCCCGGAAGCCGCCAGTTCAGCCGCCTCGTCGAGATCTTTCGCCAGTCCTTCGAACACCAGCGCTCCGGTGACCGCGCCTTTCATCGCGCCGCACATTTTTTCCCAGGTGATCGGCGGCCCGGCGTGAAGAATGGTTTTCGCCGTCATGCCCGGCACCACGTTAATCGCCTGATCAAAACCAATCAGCACCGGATGCGACTGGATAATACGCTCCAGCGCCTGCTGGTTAGCGGCGGCGATTTTGTCCGCCAGCGGCGAATCGGCAATGTTATCCAGCGCCTGCACCACCTGCATATTGCCCTGCCCCGGCGGCGTCCAGTCGAGTTGAGTCACTTCTACATGCTGCTTTTTCAGGTCATCGCTAAACATGGCGATGCCGACGTTAATAACGTTCAATGGTTGGCTAAACAGTGACTGGCTCATCAGGCTTCCTCCCCTTTGCAGATAAATTCACGCGCCAGCAATCCGGTATTGGTGCTGCTGCTCGCCAGAATCACTCCGGCATCAAGCAGCATCTGGCTTTGTTGTTCTAACGATGGCGTATCAAGATCGGTACCCAGCACATAGGCGAGAATGATCAACTCGCGTCCTTCGGCAGCGGCGATCGCTTTCGCTTCTTTGATCGCCTCGATGGTGGAGCCGACCGGATCTTCATGCGATCCAAATCCGAGCACAAAATCCATCACGATCACCGCCACTTCTGGATCGCGCGCCTCTTCGATCAAGCGACTGATGCGGTTGGTGGGGTCAATCATTGGATGCGGCTTGCCGTTGGTGAAGTCGTCATCACCAAAGTCGAGGAAGGTGTGTTTGATGCTGCGGTTGATATCTTTCAGGCGGAATTCCGGATCGGGCTGGATATTGCTGTAGACATCGCCATGTTTTTCCATTACCGCGAACATGGTTTCGTCGCACAGCGTGCCGCCGCAGAACAGGCCACGAATGTATTTCTGCTGCGGTTGCAGACGCGCACGCACATCCGCAATCAACGGCTGGTTAAGCGTATGCAGGTCGAGATTTTCCTGTTTCACGCCGGAGAGCATCACCGCTTTTAGCGCTGCCTCTTTGGTGCCGCGGGCAAACTGTAGCCCCTGCTCATCCACTGGCGTTTCGCCACGATCGAGGAAGCAGACGACCACCGGCTTGCGGCAGGCGCGCGCACGTTCCAGCACTTTGCGGGCCACCGCAGGCGCAGGCGGTTTGGAGATAAGCGCAATGATTTCAGTTTGCGGATCGTTTTCCAGCATCCCGATGGCGTCGAGCATCATCAGGCCGCCGATTTTCTCGCTCAGGTCGCGCCCGCCGGTGCCAATCAGTTGCGAAACGCCGCCGCCAAATTCATGAATGCGGACGCTCAACTCCTGACTGCCGGTGCCGGATGCGCCAACAATACCGATGTTGCCGCGACGCACGGCGTTACCAAAACAGAGCGCCGCGCCGTTGATAATCGCCGTGCCACAGTCTGGCCCCATCATCAGCAGCCCTTTTTCGTGGGCCAGTTGCTTGAGCACCAGTTCATCTTCAACTGAGACGTTATCGGAAAACAGCATCACGTTGAGATCGTTTTGCAGCGCCTGACGCGCTTCGCGAGCGGCAAACAGACCGTTGACCGAAATCACCGCCAGGTTACTTTCCGGGATATGCTTTTTGGCGCTGCCAATAGTGGCGTAACGCGCCTCGTGCGAGCCGCTTTGCGCTTTGGTGTTGAACAGTTCTTCAATCTCCACCAGCAACTGCTCGTTGTCCGCACCCGATTTACCATTGATGACAATCATCAGGTCGCCGTTTTTCGCCTGCTCCAGCTCCGGCGTCAGCAGTCCTAAATTCTTCAGCACGCCTTTATTCATTTCGGTCGCCATCGCCACAAATGCCTGCTCGACGCCGTCGAGTTTATTTGCACGCGTGGAGATAGACATCAGCGAGACAGAATCAAAATAGGTATTCGGTTTAATGACTATTTTAACTGACATAATTCCCTCCGTAGGTTTGGCTCAGCGCACAACCATCGGCCATGCCATACAGCATGTCGCAGCCGGAACTGGAGCCAATATGTTTAATTTTTTCTATTGCCTGAGTTGCGTTCCCAGGGATGTCATAAATAATGTTGTGAATAAAACGATGAATATTTTCCCGGCAGCGTTGTTGTAATGCGGCTTCCAGCGTTATGGCACTTAATAATGTGGTATTATTTTTGCCGCGTTGCAGACCGAGATAAAATTCCTCTTTGTATTTTTCCGCCGGATGCCCGGGAATAAATAAAATAAGCGCCAGACCTGTTAAATAATCGTCGGCTGATGGCGTAAGGCCAATCCCTAACCCCATCATACTGGCGACCGCTGAGGCGATATTTTGTTTATCGTTTACGGCCTGAATAACTGCCCGTCGTTTAATATGTAGTTCTTTATTTAACGCCTGATAAAACGGATTATCGCCGCGATAATTAAACAGGGTTTCATTTTCCCCCAGGTGCTGATGAATAATGTCGTGCCACTGTAGCCAGGCGATAAGGTGAAAATTCACAGCGGTCATTTGCAAGGTTGGGGACAGCCAACGCCGACAACGACTCATCTCTATATGAAGATGTTGACCAACCGTAATACCTTGATCGTCAAACTGAACCTTATCACCATGCCGGAACAGATCATCAAAGTGAGTGAGTGCCAACCGACAACTGTTTGGCGCATTGTCGTACTCTTCACAAAGCAGCGTCAGCAACTGCTGGCGAGCCGGGAGTGCGATATTTACCGCTCTGGCAAAGACCTGTTCAACCTGTCCTTGCCCCCGCTGCGCCAGAAAATCCGCATCCGCAGTTAGCGCCCACACACACCGTCTTTCTGGTGTGTTGATAGCAAGCCTCCCGGTTTATGCACCTGCGGCAATCAGTAACTGCGCAATCTCTTCAAAGCCCCGTTCCCGCGCCAGTTCCAGTGACGTTTTGCCATATTTATCGGTCAGATGCGGGCTGGCACCGTGTTCCAGCAATAACTGCACAATCGCCTGCTGTTTAATACCACCATCATTAAGCACAATCGCTTCCAGTAGCGGCGTCCAGCCTACATGGTTGGTCTGGTTAACGTTAATCTCCGTATGCGCCAAAAGCTCTTTTACAATACTTAAATGGCCTTTTTCACAGGCAGGCGTCAGGCCGACACCGCCAAAACGGGTTACGCAATTAAGATCGGGTTTAGCCGGTAAAATAATTCGTAGTAGCGTTAAATCATCGTTCAGACAGCTAATTAAAAAAGGATTTAAACAGGTATGATCTTGCTTATTAATATCCGCTCCGGCATCAATTAATGCCTGAACGCAAGCATATTGCTGATATAAACTTGCCAGCGTAATTGCCGTTTTCCCCTGACGATCGCAGGTATTAATATCGACACCCAGCGCAAGGCAGGTTTTTACTTTATCGATATCACCCTGTTGTGCAGCCAATAAATAGTCGGCAGGTAGATTTTTTATACTCATTCACATTCCCCTGGTTTTTGTGGCTGTTTTCGATGAATTGAGAATAGCAACGATAATCTGATAAAAGAACCCGCTTAAATTTAATTCGCCGTATCTCGCCTTTTTGTTGAATAATATTCAACAATCTTTTCGCAGTGTGCGGTAGTGCAATATTTGTTTCTTTGACCCGATACCCTTTCACTCAATCAGGTTTTATTTCTCTATAGTCTGCACATGTAAGAGTAGCTTTCGTCCATGTCTAACCAGAGGGGAACAAGATGAACGGACTCACGGCAACGGGTGTCACCGTCGGTATTTGTGCAGGGCTTTGGCAGTTAGTGTCTTCACATGTCGGGCTCTCTCAAGGATGGGAATTATTAGGAACCATTGGCTTCGTCGCCTTTTGCAGTTTTTATGCCGCAGGCGGCGGTAAATCGGGGTTTATCAGAAGTCTGGCGGTTAATTATTCCGGGATGGTGTGGGCGTTTTTCGCCGCGCTGACTGCTGGTTGGCTGGCCTCTGTAAGTGGACTGTCCGCGTTCTGGGCGAGCGTAATTACTACCGTACCCTTCTCGGCGGTAGTGGTCTGGCAAGGGCGTTTCTGGTTACTGTCCTTTATTCCCGGTGGCTTTCTCGGCATGACGCTGTTTTTTGCCAGCGGGATGAACTGGACGGTGACGTTACTGGGTTTTCTGGCGGGTAACTGCGTGGGGGTAATTTCAGAATATGGTGGACAAAAATTAAGCGAAGCGACGACTAAACGCGACGGGTATTAAAAGTTATTCAAAAATGATTATCTATCTTTAACCGATACCTCTACAGTCATAGCTGGAGAAATTCATAGTAGATAATGGCGAGAATGGTTTAATGAACTCAATTTTTACCGAAGAGAATCTGTTGGCATTTACTACCGCTGCGCGTTTTGGCAGCTTCAGTAAAGCCGCAGAAGAGTTGGGTTTAACCACTTCCGCCATTAGCTACACCATTAAGCGTATGGAGACGGGGCTGGATGTGGTGCTGTTCACTCGCAGTACCCGCAGCATTGAGTTAACGGAGTCCGGGCGTTATTTTTTCCGCAAAGCTACCGACCTGCTGAATGATTTTTATGCCATCAAACGCAGTATCGATACTATTTCGCAGGGCATAGAAGCGCGTGTGCGCATTTGTATTAATCAGCTGCTTTATACGCCCAAACACACCGCACGCTTGTTACAGGTGCTGAAAAAGCAGTTTCCTACCTGCCAGATTACCGTCACCACCGAAGTGTATAACGGCGTCTGGGATGCGATTATTAATAATCAGGCCAATATCGCCATCGGCGCACCCGATACACTACTGGACGGCGGCGGTATTGATTACACTGAAATTGGCGCGATTCGCTGGGCTTTTGCTATCGCCCCGGATCACCCGTTAGCCTTTGTGCCGGAACCCATCGCCGAAAGCCAACTGCGTCTCTACCCTAATATTATGGTGGAGGACACCGCGCATACGATTAATAAAAAAGTGGGCTGGTTGCTGCACGGGCAGGAGTCAATTCTGGTGCCAGATTTCAACACCAAATGTCAGTGCCAGATTTTAGGTGAAGGAATTGGTTTTTTGCCGGATTACATGGTCCGTGAGGCGATGACGCAATCCCTGCTGGTTACCCGACAAATCCATAATCCGCGCCAGGATTCGGGTAATGACTCCAACTTATTGATAGTGTTTTATGTTCAGATAATGCCCGATGACTTTGTCATGCAGCTCCACCG
>NZ_JAVUPQ010000107.1:0-6105 GCF_032029835.1 Escherichia sp. AM3
CTTCTGGCTTCCAGTGTTTCTGGGTGTATTCCATGGTTAACGCATCTGCTGCCAGTCTGTTCAGTCGTTCGACGTCAACATGGTCAAGTCCCCAGGCGTCGGAGCCTTCCAGCTCGCGCATGCAGGCACTTAAGCGCAGATAGCCGCCAGGTTTCAGCAGGTCGGTTGCCATAGTAATAGGGCGAATACCTGTATCAAAAATATCGCGGATAGTCAGCTGACTGGCACCACCGGAATAAGAAATGGGCAGTTTGCCGTCAAAGGCGCGAGAGAGAACTGCTGCAACATTGATGGAGAGCGGGAACAGCGCACGGCCTGACATATACATCTCTTCACCAGGCAGTGCGCCTTTATTGTTGATGGTGCCGAGAGTGTTAGTCAGTTTTACGCCAAAGCCGAGTGATTTTTCTTTTGCCAGTGCCATCAGGCGTTCCAGCATTTCCAGTGCTTGCGTCAGCTTGAGGTCGTGATCAAATGACTCTTCTTTTAAGCCTATGTAACCGAAACCGCAGACATCGAGGATCTCACGAACACGCGCGTACCCCAGTAAGGTCGGGTTAAGTTTCACAAAGGTGTTGAGCCCTTTTTCTTCCAGCATGTAGCGGCAAATGGCTTCGATTTCATGCGGAGGACAGCCGTGCATGGTGGAGAGGGTGACGCCATGCACCATACTGGTGGGGATGCGAGCGGGTAAGGCTTGCAAGCTTTCGCGTTTTTCCTGCAATCCGTGGCGAGCTAAAAATGCGTCATCCTGGAGTAATTTATTCAGCGTATCGCGATATTGAGCGAATTTCGGATGGTCAGATGCGTCCATCATATTGTCGATGAACTGTTGCATCGGCGGTTGCTTAATACCTTCGAGGTTGTAACCGACGCTCATATTAAAGATGAACGATTTACCGGAATCAGAAGGCTGGAACATCGCTTCGAGAAGGTGCAGGGCAAACCAGGCTTTGAGGTATTCATCCCAGGCTTTAAGCAGGGTAAATTCGGTAGACCATTCGGTGTTAAAGCACTCGTCTTCGGCATCGATACAGGGCTTTTCCAGCTCCAGGCGGTCAAGAATTTGGACGGTTTTTAGTTCGATGAAGCGTCCGCCAGTCAGCCAGGAAGTGACAATATTTTGCGCGAGCTGCGTGTGCGGGCCAGCGGCAGGGCCGACGGGAGTGGCACAGGTTTCACCGAAGACGCTAACAGTTTTACCTTTTACAGGTGAGTAAAACTGTTGCTCGGGAATACCAAAGATTGAGCGTTGTTGTTGGTATTCATCAAATATGCGCGTCAAAAGTTCCTCAAACGGAATGGGACGCATAATATCCCCCATAACCCTCTCCTTAGCTTATACAGATATCATTGAGTGACCGGTGTTGAGAAATCCGGTGGTTTAGGGGGATAGAGCAACAATCGCACCACTCTTGCCAGGTTTGGCGGGAAATATAAAAAAATGTGAGGCGGCTCGAAACTTAAGGGCTTTTTGTGAATGAACTCACAGGTGCTAAATGAGAATTAAAATCACTCCTGAAAATTATTATTGCCAGCCCATTTATCAATTTTTCTCTTTTCTCAAAATCAGTGATTCCTTATCATTATGATAATGAGTGCCGGAAGGATTAAATATTTGAACGCAATCGTTTAACTACGTTTTCTAAATTTCAGTATACCTTTCCTTCGCTGTAATAAAGTCGTCCGGAGTATCAATATCTAAAATTATTTCTGCATTTTCTATTTCGACGGAATAATGATCTCCCATAAGGAGTGCCTGACGCATATTGGTGACATTGGGTCGTTGGATTGCCTGCATCAGGCATGGTTTTGACACTAAAATCGGATGGCCGGGGATGCCATTATGGAGTGGCAGTATTGCGCCATCATTTCGTAACGACCAGATTTTTCTAAAAATATCGATGGTGAGGGTTGGCATGTCACCGTGGGTGAGAAAACAATGTTCTGTTTGCACTGCGGGTACTGCGGCCTTGACGGATGTTAGTAAACCCTGCGCATAATCTGGGTTGTGAATAATAGTGATATTGCTCTGGTTCGCATAACGTTCGTGCAGTTCATTACCACGATAGCCGGTGACTAAAATAATTCGGCTACAAAACTGCAACGCATTTTTGATACTTGTATCAAGAATTGTTCCCTGTTCCCAGGGTAACATCATTTTCCATTGCCCCATTCTTGTTGATAATCCGGCAGCGGTAATTATACAGTCGATGGCTGACATAGTGGTTCCATTATTTATAGGGGCTAATAACGCCTGATAATTGCGTTACTTCCTGATGGATTAAGTTGGGGATAATTTATCCCAGAGAGGTCATAAAGACTCGTGAAAAGTATAGTTGACCCATCGGCATTAGTCATTGATTTAGGTGCGCAGAAACGTCCCACTGTGATTTCTGTTGTTGGTGCTGGGGGGAAAACCAGCTTGCTTTTTTGGCTGGCAGAACTGCTCCAGGCTAGCGGCAGGCGTGTGTTAATCACGACGACGACACATATGTTTATGCCAACGTCTCACTGGCCCGTGGTTTTCTGTCGTGATCCCGCCATGCTTCCTCATGCGTCTCTTACATCCCCCATTTCATTTTGTTTTCACAGCTGGAAAGCGAACCAGGGAAAAGTGCAGGGATTTACGCCAGAAGCGATTGATGCACTGGTGCAACGACCAGAGTGTGACGTAATTCTCATTGAAGCAGATGGCTCGCGTGGAATGCCGTTAAAAGCGCCTGATGAGCACGAACCTTGCATACCCAAAAGCAGTTGCTGCGTGATTGCTGTGATGGGAGGACATACTTTGGGCGCGAAAGTGAGCACAGAAAATGTCCATCGCTGGTCGCAGTTTGCTGATATTACCGGGTTAACACCTGATGCAACCTTGCAACTGAGCGATCTCGTTGCGCTGGTTCGCCACCCTCAGGGGGCGTTTAAAAACGTACCGCAAGGTTGTCGGCGAGTCTGGTTCATTAACCGTTTTTCTCAATGTGAGAATGCGATTGCACAAAGCGAGCTCCTTCAACCGCTGCAACAACACGACGTAGAGGCAATCTGGCTGGGCGATATACAAGAACATCCTGCAATCGCGCGCAGATTTGTGAATTAGCGGCCCGGGTATTCCGGGTTACTGAAAGGATATCCATTGAGGTTGGTATGAATATTTTCACAGAGGCTGCAAAACTCGAAGAGCAAAATTGTCCGTTTGCTATGGCGCAAATTGTTGATAGCCGAGGCTCGACTCCCCGCCATTCTGCACAAATGTTAGTGCGCGCCGATGGTTCTATCGTCGGTACAATTGGTGGCGGAATGGTTGAGCGGAAGGTGATTGAAGAGTCGCTTCAGGCATTGCAGGAACGTAAGCCGCGATTATTCCATGGACGTATGGCTCGTAACGGTGCGGATGCTGTCGGGTCAGATTGTGGAGGTGCAATGTCAGTATTTATCAGCGTCCATGGTATGCGTCCACGTCTGGTGTTGATTGGCGCGGGGCATGTCAACCGGGCGATAGCCCAGAGTGCGGCGCTATTAGGATTTGATATTGCCGTTGCTGATATTTATCGCGAAAGCCTCAATCCTGAACTATTCCCACCATCAACCACGCTTCTCCATGCTGAGTCGTTTGGTGCGGCAGTGGAAGCACTGGATATTCGCCCTGATAATTTTGTCCTGATTGCCACGAATAATCAGGATCGTGAAGCCCTCGACAAACTCATTGAACAGCCCATTGCATGGTTGGGGTTGCTGGCAAGTCGTCGCAAGGTTCAGCTTTTCCTGCGTCAATTGCGTGAGAAAGGCGTGGCTGAAGAACATATTGCCCGTTTACATGCGCCCGTTGGTTACAACATAGGTGCGGAAACGCCGCAGGAGATCGCCATCAGCGTGCTGGCAGAAATATTACAGGTGAAAAATAACGCGCCGGGTGGGCTGATGATGAAACCTTCTCATCCTTCCGGACACCAGCTGGTGGTGATTCGCGGTGCGGGAGATATCGCCAGTGGTGTGGCGCTACGTCTGTATCATGCGGGTTTTAAAGTGATCATGCTGGAAGTGGAAAAACCGACAGTGATTCGTTGTACCGTGGCGTTTGCCCAGGCCGTGTTCGATGGCGAAATGACGGTCGAAGGCGTCACTGCTCGCCTGGCAACCAGCTCTGCGGAAGCGATGAAACTTACCGAACGCGGATTCATTCCTGTGATGGTAGATCCCGCCTGTTCATTGCTTGATGAACTGAAACCGCTTTGCGTGGTGGACGCTATTCTGGCGAAACAGAATTTGGGAACGCGGGCAGATATGGCACCAGTAACAATCGCGCTTGGGCCGGGCTTTACTGCTGGGAAGGATTGTCATGCGGTAATTGAAACAAATCGCGGGCACTGGCTCGGTCAGGTGATTTACTCTGGTTGTGCGCAGGAGAATACCGGTGTTCCTGGCAATATTATGGGGCATACCACCCGACGGGTGATCCGTGCTCCTGCTGCAGGCATTATGCGATCCAACGTGAAATTAGGCGATCTGGTGAAAGAGGGCGATGTGATTGCCTGGATTGGTGAGCATGAAATTAAAGCACCGTTGACGGGGATGGTGCGTGGCTTGTTGAACGACGGCCTGGCAGTGGTTGGTGGTTTTAAAATTGGTGATATCGATCCTCGTGGTGAAACCGCTGATTTCACCAGCGTTTCTGATAAAGCCCGGGCGATTGGCGGCGGCGTACTTGAGGCGTTAATGATGTTGATGCATCAGGGCGTGAAAGCGACAAAAGAAGTGCTGGAAGTGGCTTAAATGAAAATGGCCGGATGGTATTACCCACCCGGCCTGAGACTGATGACAAACGCCAAATTGCCTGATGCGCTACGCTTATCAGGCCTACAAGTGCATTGCAATCTATTGAATTTGCGATGTTTTGTAGGACGGATAAGGCGCTCGCGCCGCATCCGGCATCAACAAAGCGCACTTACTTGACAATCTTTGGCCGGATGGTATTACCCACCCGGCCTTTAAATTACTGACAAATCACCGTTCCTGTTTTGCCTTCAATCCCTTCTTTCGCTTTGCTCAATACGGTAATCAGTGCTTCACGACCTGCGCGAGAGCGAGCAAACGAGGCGGCAGCTTCCACTTTAGGCAGCATAGAACCTTTCGCAAAATGACCTTCTTCGATAAAGCGTTCAGCATCACTTAATGACAGGCGATCGAGCCACTGTTCATTCTCTTTACCGAAGTTAATGGCCACTTTTTCTACCGCAGTCAGAATGATCAGCATATCGGCATCAATCATTTCTGCTAAACGGGCGCTGGCCCAGTCTTTATCGATAACCGCGCTGGCACCACGCAGATGGTTACCTTCACGAATAACAGGGATACCACCACCGCCAACGGTGATCACCACCTGACCTGCATCTACCAGAGCTTTAACCGTTTCTTTTTCAATGATATCAACCGGTTTTGGCGAGGCAACAACACGGCGATAGCCGCGACCAGCATCTTCTTTCAGAGTGTAACCCTGTTTTGTCAGTTGCTCTGCTTCTTGCTCGGTAAAGAACGAACCGATCGGCTTGGTCGGGTTGAGGAATGCCGGATCGTTAGCGTCGACTTCGACCTGAGTAACCAGCGTTGCTACAGGTTTATTAATGCCCCGAGAAAGCAGTTCTTCTCTTAAAGCGTTTTGTAGATCGTAACCAATATAACCCTGGCTTAATGCAACACAGACAGACATCGGCAGCATTGGCGAGTGCGCTTCAGTTTTTGCGGCAGCTTCAAAGGCCTGGTTAATCATGCCCACCTGCGGCCCGTTACCATGAGTGACGATAACTTCATGTCCCTGGGCAATTAAATCAACAATTGCCTGAGAAGTAATTTTTACCGCTTTCATTTGCCCGGCCAGGTCATCGCCCAGCGCATTCCCGCCCAGGGCGAGAACAATTTTCTTACTCATTTTTCCTCACTCATCATTCTTGATTGTGTATAGATCCCTGGCAGTGGTTAGAGCACGGGAGGGACAAACGGTTTGCGTCGCAGGAAACGACCTCGCCCGGCTTTGCCTGTAAAGGTGCCGTCACAGAAAATCGTTTCACCACGGGATAAGGTTCTGACAATCGCGCCCTGACAGGTAAAACC
>NZ_JAVUPQ010000108.1:0-6050 GCF_032029835.1 Escherichia sp. AM3
CCCTTCGCTGATGGCATCGATCACACTCAGCAGCTGCGTGGACTTCAGGTTGTCCTTCGCTTCGCGCGGGGTATGCCCCTTACTGCTGCCTTTACCCATTCCTCACGCTCCATAAATGACAAAACCGCCCGCAGGCGGTTTCACATAAAACATTTTGCATCAGCGACCAATCACCACAACCTGACCACCGTCCCCTTCGTCTGCCGTGCTGATCTCCTGAGAAACCACGCGAGACCCCACGCGCATTTCCCCGTACAGAACAGGCAGAACATTGCCCTGGGCAACCATGTTATCCAGTGAGGAGAAATAGGTGTTCTGCTTACCGTTATCCGTTGTCTGTGTACGGGGAGTTCTGGCTTTCGGTGCCAGCATCTGCGCCACACCACCGAGCACCATACTGGCACCGAGAGAAAACAGGATGCCGGTCATACCACCGGTCCCAATGGCTGCCCCCCATGCTGCAAGGGTGGCTCCGGCGGTAAAGAATGATCCGGCAATGGCGGCAGCCCCCAGGACAATCTGGAATACGCCACCTGACTTGGCCCCGGCGACTCTGGGAACAATATGAATCACAGCGCCATCAGGCAGAGTCTCATGTAACTGCGCCGTTAACCCGGACGTGCTGACGTCCCGCCCGGCAATCCGTACCTGATACCAGCCGTCGCTCAGTTTCTGACGAAACGCCGGGAGCTGTGTGGCCAGTGCCCGGATGGCTTCAGCCCCCGTTTTCACACGAAGGTCGATGCGGCGACCAAATCGTTGTAAATCCCCGTAAAGGCAGATGCGCGCCATGCCCGGTGACGCCAGAGGGAGTGTGTGCGTCGCTGCCATTTGTCGGTGTACCTCTCTCGTTTGCTCAGTTGTTCAGGAATATGGTGCAGCAGCTCGCCGTCGCCGCAGTAAATTGCGGCGTGATTCGGCACTGATGAACCAAAACAGCACAGCAGCACATCGCCCGGCTGTGCCGCTGACAACGGCACCTGATACAGCCCCGTCGCCTCCAGATTATCCAGATAGAGATTCTGGCCGTTACGCCACCAGTCATCCTCACGATAAAAGTCCGGCATCTCAATCCCCGCCAGATGATAAGCATCCCGGAACAGTGTGTAACAGTCCGTCACACCGTGCTCAAAGCGCCGCCCGGTGAGATGCGGCACACAGCGGAACTTATGAATCGTCCCCCGGCAGACCAGCCACCACGGCAAATCACTCTGCACCTGCAGCCGCCGGTCGGCCTCACTCAGCCAGGGCAGACCACCGGGGTGGCTGTGGACCAGCGCCACAATCTCACCCTGCATTTCTGCCTGCAGCCAGTCTTCCGGCGACATACGGAAATACGCCTCCGGCTCACCGGAGATAACCGCACTCGTCACCGCGATAGGTCCAGGTGCAGGTGTTGGCCAGCATGATACGTCCCGGAAAAACAGCGCCATCCGTTTCCGTCGGCGTGGACAGTACAAAGGAGGCACTCACCGCGCTCAGTTCGCTGCACTGCTCAATGCGCCAGCGGCTGATCACCTCCTGCTCCGGATCGGCGTAACTGTTTCCGTTGACGAAGTTCACCGCATCCAGAAAACGGGCGTAAACCTTACGCCGGACCACCGTTCCGCCGACCAGACTCTGCATATCTTCCGCCATCCCGGTGACCATACCGTACAGGTTAGAAACCGTCAGCGTGGGGCGCGTACTGGTGCCTTTGCCATTCAGTTCAAAACCGCTCCCCTGAATGGGATACGGCTGATACTGTCGCCCCTGCCAGGTGACCGGCTCACCTTTTTCGTTCTGCTCATTACAGAAAAAATAACGTTCTCCACCGACCTCTGTCAGGTCGATTTCCCAGAGCACCACGCTGGCCGACTGCTCCGCACGGGTGCATTCATTCAGTGTTTCCTGCCGGATATCAGTTCATCCAGCGCGGCTGCTTTGTTCATGGCTTTGATGATATCCCGTTTCAGGAAATCAACATGTCGGTTTTCCAGTTCCGGAAAACGCCGCTGCACCGACAGGGGGATCCCGTCGAGAATACTGGCAATTTCACCTGCGATCCGCGACAACACGAAAGTACAGAATGCGGTTTCCACCACTTCAGCGGAGTCTCTGGCATTCTTCAGTTCCTGTGCGTCGGCCTGCGCACGCGTAAGTCGATGGCGTTCGTACTCAATAGTCCCTGGCTGGAGATCTGCCTCGCTGGCCTGCCGCAGTTCTTCAACCTCCCGGCGCAGCTTTTCGTTCTCAATTTCAGCATCCCTTTCGGCATACCATTTTATGACGGCGGCAGAGTCATAAAGCACCTCATTACCCTTGCCACCGCCTCGCAGAACGGGCATTCCCTGTTCCTGCCAGTTCTGAATGGTACGGATACTCGCACCGAAAATGTCAGCCAGCTGCTTTTTGTTGACTTCCATTGTTCATTCCACGGACAAAAACAGAGAAAGGAAACGACAGAGGCCAAAAAGCTCGCTTTCAGCACCTGTCGTTTCCTTTCTTTTCAGGGGGTATTTTAAATAAAAACATTAAGTTACGACGAAGAAGAACGGAAACACCTTAAACCGGAAAATTTTCATAAATAGCGAAAACCCGCGAGGTCGCCGCCCCGTAACCTGTCGGATCGCCGGAAAGGACCCGCAAAATGATAATAATTATCATCTACATGTCACAACGTGCATCTACGCCATCAAACCACGTCAAATAATCAATTATGACGCAGGTATCGTATTAATTGATCTGCATCAACTTAACGTAAAAACAACTTCAGACAATACAAATCAGCGACACTGAATACGGGACAACCTCATGTCAACGAAGAACAGAACCCGCAGAACAACAACCCGCAACATCCGCTTTCCTAACCAAATGATTGAACAAATTAACATCGCTCTTGATCAAAAAGGGTCCGGGAATTTCTCAGCCTGGGTCATTGAAGCCTGCCGCCGGAGACTGTGCTCAGAAAAAAGAGTTTCTCCTGAAGCAAACAAAGAAAAGAGTGACATTACTGAATTGCTCAGAAAACAGATCAGACCAGATTGAAGCAATTTAGATAATCGTGCAGACTACGCCCCTCATATCACATGGAAGGTACTACAATGGCTCAGGTTGCCATTTTTAAACAAATATTCGATAAAGTGCGAAATAATTTAAACTATCACTGGTTTTATTCTGAACTAAAACGTCACAATGTCTCACATTACATTTACTATTTAGCCACAGAGAATATTCATCTTGTTCTTGAAAACGATAATACGGTTTTAATAAAAGGACAGGGTAAGGTTGTAAATGTAAGATTTTCAAAAAATAAATGCCTTATAGAAGCCACCTTAAAAGGATTCAAATCAGGAGAGTTATCATTTTACGAATACAGGAAAAATCTTGCTACAGCAGGGGTTTTCAGATGGATTACAAATATCCACGAAAACAAAAGGTATTACTATACCTTTGATAATTCATTACTCTTTACTGAGAACATTCAGAACACTACACAAATATTTCCGCACTAAATCATAACGTCCGGTTTCTTCCGTGCCAGAACCGGACTCGCTGGCATGATGAAATATGTGTACCCGGTAACCCCGGTGTGCATCGTTTTTGATTATTCCCGCACACTCTCGCAGAAGGAGTTCCCCGTCGGGCTACGGTCTCTGTTAATACGGGAATACGGCGACGATACAGCGCATGATGTGTCAGGCTTGAATACCTTTATCCTTTAAAAGGGATATCAGTTAAGTTATCCCGTGTAGGGTATAAGCCATTATCAAAGCCACTCTGTAGGGAATGGCTTTTGTGATGGCATCACTTACTCTTTACGCTGCTATCCCACTCATCCCGGAATTTTGATGGGTTATTGAAACCTTCTGCTGACATAACAACTCCTTCAATGTTTGGCTGAAATTAGGATGTCTTTCCATCAGTCCGCCACCACAAAGAATCTTTTTTGCCATAAGGCAGGAGGTTCATCTTTCAGTGGCTGCCGGTGTTATTTCCCCACTTACTGGCTTGGGTTGTTTCGTGGTACTGCCGTTAACTGGTGGCGCACAGATTTAGTTAAATCCGTTCTCGCCTGAACTATCTTTTACATACCCGGATTGTGGGGATGTAAATCACGGTTTCATTATCAAGCCCACCAGTAGATGGGCTTTGTAATGAAGAGTTGTTATGAAAATTGCTCTAAACAAGCATTAATAGCCATCAGAAGTAATCGCTACAGATTTCAATCCCTCAATGTCATCCTTGGACAGGGCGAACCATTCACCGTGCTTTCTCTTTGCGGCAAATTTGCGATGAAGCATGTTTTCAGTTTCTCTTCCACCAGGGATCAGGCACTCAAGCTTCAAGCAGTCTGGTCCAGAGTTGCCAAGCGATTTGATGCGTTGTGGAATGTTGGATGAATACCCAATTTTGGTTAGCCCAGTTTTCTTCGATGACAAAACGTATACCTGAGGAGGTTCTTTTCTCTGGTCTTCCATTACACGTCTCATTGTTGCCATAAGTCCGCCGTGCATCAGCATTTCAACAAAGAACGCTGACCGAACACCTGACGACTTAAGCATGCCAGAAAATTCACTTGCCAATTCCATTAACTCTGCGATGTTTTCAGGAACTTTTTGGCAGTTATCTTCCTTGTATAAGGAAATCATTCTTTGAAGCTTTTCTTCTAATTGGTTCATAGCGTCTTTACCTTTTAGAAAGTGAGCCTGTCTCACAGAAAAGCCGCCCCGAGATGGTCGCCACCATATACGGCAGTTCTCAGGCTCAACTTTCTGAAAGGCTCGGGTGATGTAATATGCGCGTGAGATGCGCTGTGAAATTCAGATGTAAAAAAAGCCCCGCATCGCGAGGCTCATTAAATGGACTTTGTGATTTGCAAAAAAATTATTTCAGGCATTGCGTCCTGATGTATTCCTGCAGGTAGTTAACCTGCGCGGTTATCTTGTCGATTCCACTTCGGAGACGGTAATAATTGAGTTCAGCATCTGCTGTAAGTCTTGGGCTTTCTCCATCGCCCATGCCGCTGGCTCCGGTCGTTGACTTTGCACAGGTGGCGGCGACTTGCAGGCGCTTACGCCCAGCAGAAACATCAGCACGGAGACTTTCGATAGTCGCGTTAGCATCAGCAAGCTCCTTTGTGTATCTTGCGTCGAGTTCTGCTACATCACGTTGACGCTTCCGCATGTCAGCGATGGTGGCGTTCGCCTTCTCCAGTTCACTGGCCTTGTTATCGCGCTGCTCTTTGTAGGCGATTGCGTTATCACGGTAATGATTAACAGCCCATGACAGGCAGACGATGATGCAGATAACCAGAGCGGAGATAATCGCGGTTACTCTGTTCATTGCTGACCCCACAAACAAATTTCACGCTCAACCTCACGACGAGTCATGAGACCTTTCCATTGCTTACCGCCAGCATATGTCCAGCGACGTAGCTGATCACATGCGCCTTTGATATCGCCCTGGTTTATTTTGCGAAGAAGCGTCGATGTTCTGAAATTGCCAGCACCCACGTTGTAAACGAATGAGTAAAGAGCGCCGCGCATTGTTTCCGGTATATCGACTTTGATGTACGGGTTAATTTGTCTGGCGACCGTGGCAAGGTCTTTATTCAGGAGGGCTTTGCATTCTGCTTTGGTATACGTTTTACCGAGCATGATGTCTTTTCCTGTATGCCCGTGACATACAGTCCATACACCAACAATATCTTTGTATGGTATGTAGCTGACACCTTCCAGACCATCGTTACCACTTGGGCCAGTAATTAACACTGATGCTATAGCAATTGCTCCGCCACCAATAGCAGCAGCAACGGCTTTTCGTAATGATGGAGGCATTATTCACCTCTCGCAGCCTTGCGCTTATCTTCTTTAATCTTGAAATAAAGGTTTGTCAGGTACGTCAGCAGGCCAAATACCAGGCTACCCAGCACTCCAATTGCCGCCCACTGTGAGGGCGTGACTTTATCTAGCAGCTGTAAAAACCAGTACCCGGCACTACCTGCTGAGGTGCCATAGGCGACACCCGTTGTTAACTTATCCATGGATTTCATAACCCCACCTCGCAGA
>NZ_JAVUPQ010000109.1:0-5931 GCF_032029835.1 Escherichia sp. AM3
GAGGCAGCACCTGGCACGGCTGGGACGGAAGTCGCTGTCGTTCTCAAAATCGGTGGAGCTGCATGACAAAGTCATCGGGCATTATCTGAACATAAAACACTAACAATAAGTTGGAGTCATTACCGGTCCCTAGCGATTATTCCTGGCTGGTTCGTCAGTTTAGGTCATGAGATTGTTACATTCCTTTTTATCCTGGAGATATGGGGGAACGCAGGCGACGCTTTTTCATCTACATCCGTTGGTAAATATGGCTTTGGTCACTACGACTTAAACCCTCCTCAATCACAGCTACTCGCCGGGCGATATGGCAAACAAACTAATTGAAACATCATCCTGAAAACACCAGCATCAACAAGCCTCTCCAGATCGACATCAGGAGTGACCAGTTACAAGCCACAAACCAAGAAACATATTTCATGATGAGAATTATGCTCAGCCTGATGGCGGGTAAACACTTATTTTCACCAAGCTCACTGAGTTAGCTTGCAAAGCTTTCTTTGTTTAGATTCTAAATAAATTATTTATAAAACATATAGTTAAAAGAAAATCTTTAGTTTTTGAAGACCACCGCAAGTGTTCGTCTGGCTTCACATGGCATCTGCCTCTTAGAAAAAGATCGACATATTTTGTGACACGAATTGCAAATCTGGTTTTGTTGTATGGATTGCGTGATTTTTGATCTGGTATAACAGGTATAAAGGTGCACCACGATAGTCAATGAAACTGGGCATCTCGCAATCTATGGCAAACATCACTTCAGTTCTTTCTCATCGGGTGATGAAAACGCACTTCAGTCTGAAAGGAATATGAAAATGAGATCAACAGACACTCTATTTTATGACTCTGGGTAAAATGGATTGAGTAAGCGATATAGCTTACGAAAATTCAAATCAATTAAACATCAGCAGAGATTTTATACTCAGGTATTTAATCTGGCTCTCTGTTTATTTAAATAATGTGGAAAGAGATTTTTCACAGGAGACATTATACAAAAAATATAAAATACAGCTACCCGTTGCCAAAGACACTATAAGCCTGGCAAAAAATATTACACAACATAAATGCTAATTGTTTATGCGGGCTTTGTATTGCTTTCTGTATCCTACAAATGAGTGAAATTTATGAAAAAGGCTAAAATACTTTCTGGCGTATTATTACTGTGCTTTTCGTCCCCATTAATTTCTCAGGCTGCGACACTGGACGTACGTGGTGGATATCGTAGTGGAAGCCACGCCTATGAGACTCGACTCAAAGTCAGTGAGGGATGGCAAAATGGATGGTGGGCAAGCATGGAAAGTAATACCTGGAATACCATTCATGATAATAAAAAGGAAAATGCCGCACTCAATGATGTTCAGGTTGAAGTTAATTACGCAATTAAACTTGATGATCAATGGACGGTACGCCCGGGAATGTTAACGCATTTTAGCAGCAACGGCACACGTTACGGACCCTACGTAAAACTGTCCTGGGACGCGACAAAAGATCTTAATTTTGGCATTCGCTATCGTTACGACTGGAAAGCTTACCGACAACAAGACTTATCCGGTGATATGTCTCGTGATAACGTTCATCGTTGGGATGGATATGTCACTTACCATATTAATAGTGATTTCACCTTCGCATGGCAAACGACGCTATACAGCAAACAGAACGATTATCGCTATGCAAACCATAAGAAATGGGCGACGGAAAATGCATTTGTTCTACAATACCATATGACGCCCGATATTACGCCATACATAGAATATGACTACCTTGACCGTCAGGGTGTTTACAACGGCAGAGATAATTTATCGGAAAACAGTTATCGCATTGGTGTGTCATTTAAACTGTAGTAGACAGGAGACAGTCACAATGAATAAAACAATAACGGCGCTTGCTATCATGATGGCTTCATTTGCCGCAAACGCGTCTGTATTACCGGAAACTCCTGTGCCATTTAAAAGTGGTACCGGAGCAATTGATAACGACACTGTCTACATTGGTTTAGGTAGCGCAGGTACGGCATGGTACAAGCTGGATACACAGGCCAAAGATAAAAAATGGACAGCGTTAGCTGCATTCCCTGGTGGACCAAGAGATCAAGCAACCTCGGCATTTATTGATGGTGATCTGTATGTGTTTGGCGGCATTGGCAAAAATAGCAAGGGCTTGACTCAGGTATTTAATGACGTACACAAATACAACCCCAAAACCAATAGCTGGGTTAAATTGATGTCGCACGCGCCAATGGGCATGGCGGGCCATGTGACTTTTGTACACAACGGCAAAGCTTATGTTACTGGCGGTGTTAACCAGAATATCTTCAATGGCTATTTTGAAGATCTCAACGAGGCTGGAAAAGATTCAACCGCTATAGATAAAATCAACGCTCACTATTTTGACAAAAAAGCAGAAGATTATTTCTTCAATAAGTTTCTGTTGTCTTTTGATCCCTCAACCCAGCAATGGAGTTACGCTGGCGAATCTCCCTGGTACGGAACGGCTGGTGCGGCGGTTGTGAATAAAGGTGATAAAACCTGGCTTATTAATGGCGAAGCCAAACCCGGATTGCGAACGGATGCCGTATTTGAACTTGATTTCACCGGTGATAATTTAAAATGGAATAGGCTTGCTCCCGTCTCATCACCAGATGGCGTCGCTGGCGGTTTTGCGGGGATAAGCAATGATTCTCTTATATTTGCCGGAGGGGCCGGATTCAAAGGTTCACGAGAAAATTACCAGAACGGTAAGAACTATGCGCATGAAGGCCTGAAAAAATCATATAGCACTGATATTCATCTTTGGCATAACGGGAAATGGGATAAATCGGGTGAATTATCGCAAGGTCGGGCCTACGGAGTATCATTGCCCTGGAATAATAGTCTATTGATTATTGGCGGTGAATCTGCAGGCGGCAAAGCGGTGACGGATTCAGTTTTGATCTCTGTGAAGGATAATAAAGTCACAGTACAAAACTAACGCTTCAGGGCCCCGGTAAAGGGCCCTGCTATCAATTTGTCATTTCAATTACGCGAAAATTATATGAACGCAATAATATCGCCCAATTATTACTATGTTCTTACCGTTGCTGGTCAGTCTAATGCCATGGCGTATGGCGAAGGACTGCCATTACCGGACAGGGAAGATGCGCCTCATCCCAGAATCAAACAATTAGCGAGATTTACGCATACGCATCCCGGAGGCCCGCCATGTCACTTTAACGACATTATTCCACTGACTCACTGCCCACACGATGTTCAGGATATGCAGGGTTATCACCATCCTCTGGCAACGAATCATCAAACACAGTACGGCACCGTTGGCCAGGCACTGCATATTGCACGGAAATTACTGCCCTTCATTCCTGATAATGCAGGGATTCTCATCGTCCCGTGTTGCCGTGGCGGATCGGCTTTTACCGCGGGCAGCGAGGGGACATATTCAGAACGGCACGGAGCCAGCCATGATGCTTGTCGTTGGGGAACGGATACCCCGCTCTACCAGGATTTAGTCAGCAGAACGCGAGCCGCACTGGCAAAAAATCCGCATAACAAATTCCTCGGCGTATGCTGGATGCAAGGCGAATTTGACTTAATGACCAGTGACTACGCGTCACACCCTCAACACTTTAATCATATGGTTGAAGCCTTTCGTAGGGATCTAAAACAATTCCATTCTCAGCTTAATAATATTACTGCCGCGCCGTGGTTTTGCGGCGATACCACCTGGTACTGGAAAGAAAATTTCCCTCATGCGTATGAAGCTATTTATGGCAATTATCAAAATAATGTTTTAGCCAATATTATTTTCGTCGACTTCCAGCAACAAGGTGAAAGAGGACTGACGAACGCGCCTGATGAAGATCCGGACGATTTAAGCACGGGATATTTCGGTTCAGCGTACCGGTCAGCGGAGAACTGGACGACGTCACTGCGAAGCAGTCATTTCAGCGCGGCAGCCCGTCGGGGGATTATTTCTGACAGATTTGTAGAAGCAATTTTGCAGTTTTGGCGCGAAAGGTGAGCGGGGAGTTTATTCATGGGGGATGTCCTTGTCCATTCCCAGAGCAGACAACAAAAAACAAATGAGATCAAGGTAATATCTCTTCACTTGCGGGCTCGAACAGCAGGCAATTGCCAATATAATAATCTGGCACAAGGGTGAAAAACGCGCACCGCATAAACCGTTGTTATTGCTTACAGATTAGCCGGATGCCTTAATAGACATCCGCGCCTTTTCGGTTATGGCTCGGAAATCTACGAACATCTACACAGTTTACTGGAACGTTTTGGGCCACAGCGTTCGCAGCACCGTCCTGATATGCCGTTCTGGCGATTATAAGTCGACGGATTCTGGCAAATAGACGATGATGATATGCTTAATGATGTTCAAAGAAATTAGGCCATTATTATATTATTGCTTGCATTTTCTTTCATTCCTAAAAGCACCCGCCATTAATCCCAGGCGCATTATGCAAAGGAAAATGATTAGGTAAACAATAAGATTTATAATCAGGAAAGGCGACTCGCAATAAAACGGAAAGTCGCCTTAACATTGGTAAAATATGCCCTTTACTACTCCTGTATCATGAACGGCTCATCACATTTAAAGCTGACGTTGATCCAGACTACCATATATTGCCTTTATTTCATTTTTTACGCCTTCGCCACGGTACACCAAAGACGTATCGTATCGTTGATACTTATCTTCCCGTGCAGCACTGAACCAGTTAAAAGATCCGACACACAGCAGTTCTTCATCCTCAATCACAATTTTGCTGTGGACACGATTAACCAATTTCGTAGCGATACCCATCTTATTGAGCTTTTCAACAGCATCATTCAGCAGATGTTGTTTCTCCTGACGCTTATCATCATCGACATGCGCTATATTGCAGTTTTTATCCGTCACCACGGTAATATCAATGCCCCGGGAACGGGCCAAAGCCATTGATGCCAGAAATCCCGTTTGCTCCACTTTTTGCCAAGATAACCAAGGGGAAATAATCGTTATTTTCTTTTGAGCTCCGGCAAGAGTCTTGTTCAAAAATCCATCATGCTGCTCCACACCATGCAGCGTTGAAATTTGTGTATGTGCGGAAATTAAATCCTGTCGTTTCTGAAACTCAAATTGCAACGCATTATTATCTGAAGAAAAGAGATATTTTGCCAATAACCCTCGCGGCGAAAATGCGGGCTGCATCTCGATAAGGTCCATATCGCCAAATACCAGAAAACTATCTTTAGCGCGTGAGACAGCAACATTGAGGATACTGCTGTTGCTATCAAGAAACCTGCCATCTTCATGTTTTGAGTAGACAGGAGAAAAGAGAACAATCGCCCTTTCCGCCCCCTGCAAGGAGTGCACAGTCCCCACTGTCAGTGAACCCTGCTCGTCTTTGCCATTAATTTCCAGCTTACGCAATGACGTTTTGATAGCATTAACCTGCGCCGAAAATGGCGTCACAACACCAACAACTTTGTACAGTGGTTCCCCGTAATGGCGCTCTATATCATCCTTATGTGCCACCAGCCATGCTGCTATTGTTTCAGCTTCAAGAGGGTTATAACGGCTTCCTCCATTTGGCTTCATGCCTCTACCATCAATATGTAAATATCCCATTGCGGGGAAAATCGTCCCTTTTTCCATCCCTCTTTTAGGCTGCAACTTACCGTGATAGCAAAGTGAGTTACAGTAGCCGATGATGTTATTGAAACAGCGACGATGCTCATACAGATACATTCCGCGCTCGAACTTGGGATCATACTGGTAGTGAGAGTTGAACTGGGCTACCTGCATTACGCTGCCAGATGCTGCACTTTTTCCAGACCCATTTATTATCGAATACGGTGACCGCCTGAGCGGCCACCTTTAATCGTGGGCAGTTACACAGAATTATTTACAGGGCCTTGCTGGGAGTTCTTACACTTGCTCGCGATATTCAAT
>NZ_JAVUPQ010000110.1:0-5923 GCF_032029835.1 Escherichia sp. AM3
TAAGATGCGAAAAGCAGCCATGGACAGAAACTATCTGGCGTCAGTCCTTGCGGGGAGCGGGCTTTCGTAATCTTGCCCTGAATACAGGACTGAGTATCAAAAAGCCGGTTAACTGAAACTGTCCAGGTTTTGGGGGTCAGTTCATAAACGCCTTATCCGGCCTAAAAACAACTAAAATTCAATAAATTGCACCGATGCGTAGTCCCTATAAGCTTACGCATCGGGCAATTGTATTTACGCCATTGTCCCAATCGTCTTCCTGAATCGCAGCAGTGCAATGGTGAAAAACGCGCCGCCAATTGCCATCAGCGTCAGGAACTGCGGCCAGACGATTTCGAATCCGGCACCCCGGTAGAGGATGGCCTGCGCGAGGCTAACAAAGTGTGTCGTCGGCATGGTCAGCATAGTGTCCTGCACCATCTGCGGCATACTTTCGCGCGGCGTGGATCCACCGGAAAGCATTTGCAGCGGCAGCAGCACCAGAATCACCAGCAGCCCCAGTTGCGGCATTGAACGCGCTATCGTCCCCATAAAAATGCCGATTGACGTGGTGGCAAACAGACTGAGCGCCACGCCCAGCATAAACAGCGGGATCGAGCCTTCAATCGGTACGCCCAGTACACCTTTCACCATCAGCACCAGCGATAATCCCGATACCACCAGCACCACCAGCCCCATCGACCAGATCTTCGCCATCATGATCTCAAACGGCGTTATCGGCATCACCAGTAAATGTTCCACCGTGCCGTGTTCACGCTCGCGGATCAGCGCCGATCCGGTCAATACAATCGCCAGCATGGTAATGTTGTTGATGATCGCCATCACCCCGCCAAACCACGCGGGATCAAGGTTCGGGTTAAAGCGCATCCGGGTTTCCAGCGATACCAACGGTTCGCTGTTATCACGGTAGCGCGCGACAAAGCTGTTCACTTCACCGTTGATAATATTCTGGATATACCCATTGCCGGTAAATGCCTGGCTCATGCGCGTGGCATCGACGTTCACCTGAATATCCGGCTGGCGTCCGGCGAGGACATCACGCTGAAAATTAGGTGGAATATTTATCGCGAAGGTATAGCGTCCGGCGTCCAGTCCAGCATCCATCTCATCGGCGGTGATCATCTCCGGTGGCAAAAACCACGGACGATAGAAGCTGTTAACGATCCGGTTCGATAACTGCGATTGATCCATATCGGCAATGGCGATCGGCGCGAGGTTCAACGATCCTGGCGTAACGGTCGCTGACGAATACACCGACACCGTAAACGAGAAGACAATCAGCGTCAGCATCGCTTTATCACCGAGCAGACTGCGCAACTCTTTGATACCCAGATTAAAAATATTGCGTAAATGGCGCATCATCCCTCCTGTTTTTTCAGCAGCAGGATACTTAAGCCCATCACCAGCGGGATGGCTATCAGCAACGGGATAAAAAGTTGCCACAAATCAGTCAGATCCAGCGCTTTCGAGAACGTCCCGCGGGCGATAATCAGAAAATGACTGGTCGGGTAAACCTCGCCGATCCAACGTCCAGGCCCTTCCAGCGAAGCTACCGGATCGATCATCCCGGAAAACTGTGTCGCCGGGATCAACGTGATAATCGCCGTTCCGAAAATGGCGGCAATCTGGCTTTTCATAAAGGTGGAGATCAGCAGCCCCATTCCGGTGGCAATGATGATATACAGCAGCGCCGCCAGGGTGAGCGTCAGGAAACTGCCTTTATGCGGTACGCCAAACACAAACACCGACAGGCCGCAAAGCAGGAAAAAGTTCAGCATCCCCAGCGCGATGTATGGCAACTGTTTACCAAGCAAAAATTCACTACGCGTGGTGGGGGTCACGTAAAGGTTGATAATCGACCCAAGCTCTTTTTCCCGCACCACGCTAAGGGCGCTTAGCATTGACGGGATCATCATCAGCAGAAGCGGGATCACCGCCGGAACAATCGCTGGCAGGCTTTTTACGTCCGGGTTATAGCGATAACGCGTCTCAATGTTCATCAGCCCGCTTTGGCTGGCGGGTGTCGATTGTCGGCTCGCCACATCCTGAAGCCAACTCTGGTGCATTGCCTGCACGTAACCTTTTACCGTTTCGGCACGACTGGGCATCGCTCCGTCGATCCAGACGCCGAGTTCCACAGGCGTACCACGCGCGATATCGCGCCCGAAATTGGGCGGGATCTCAATCGCCACCGTGATATCGCCCGCACGCATCCGACGATCAAGCTCGTCATAACTGGTGAGCGGCGGCTGTTCGATAAAGTAACGGGAACCGGAGAGGTTGAGTGTCCACGCCTGGCTACTGACGGTCTGGTCGCGGTCGAGCACCGCAAAGCGCAGGTTTTCCACATCCATACTGATGCCGTAACCCATTATCAGCATCAGGATCACCGTTCCCATCAGCGCCAGCGTCGAACGTACTGGATCGCGTCGCAGTTCCAGCGCTTCGCGGCGGCTGTAGCTAAACAGACGGCGCAGGCTAAATCCCTGACGCGGCGCGTGGGTGGTGTCGTGTACCACGGGCGGCGCTTCGGCTTCGTTGCTCTGCCCTGCCGCTTCCTGCAAATAGGCGATAAATGCCTCTTCCAGACTGGCGGCTCCGCGTTTCTCAACCAGTTCCTGCGGTGTACCGCTGGCAAGCACTTTTCCGGCGTGCATCAGTGAGATGCGGTCGCAACGTTCCGCTTCGTTCATAAAGTGGGTGGAGATGAAGATAGTCACTTTGTCCTGGCGCGAGAGATCGACCATCAACTGCCAGAACATATCCCTCGCCACCGGATCGACACCAGAAGTAGGCTCATCGAGGATTAACATCTCCGGGCGATGAATCACCGCCACCGCCAGCGAAAGCCGCTGGCGAATGCCGAGCGGCAATGACTCCGGCAGAATATCTTCAACGTCGTTGAGCTTAAAACGCTCGCTCATTTCAGCCACTCTTGCGGGAATTTCCGCTTCCGGGATGTGAAACAAACGGGCATGTAACTCAAGGTTTTGCCGCACGGTGAGTTCGTTATAGAGCGAAAACGCCTGCGACATATAGCCCACCCGACGGCGGGTATCGATATCTTTTGGATCAACCGGTTGCCCGAACAGCCACGCCTCACCTTCGCTGGCGGGCAGCAGTCCGGTGAGCATTTTCATGGTGGTGGATTTACCGCAGCCGTTCGAACCAAGAAAACCAAAAATCTCCCCGCGTGGAATGCGGAAATTAACGTGATCAACGGCAACGAAGGAACCAAAACGCATGGTCAGATCGCGCGCTTCGATGGCAATCTCTGCGTTTTCAGGTTGATACGGTGGGATCACTACCGCCTGATGCGCCTGGCGTTGCGCTTGCGGTAACAGATTTATAAATGCTTCTTCCAGCGTAGCGCTTTGCGTTTGCTGCCGTAGCTCTTCGGCGCTGCCAGTTGCCAGCACTTCTCCGGCATTCATCGCTACCAGCCAGTCGAAGCGTTCGGCCTCTTCCATATAGGCGGTGGCGACCAGCACGCTCATATTGCTCTGCCGCTGGCGAATACTGTCGATCAGATCCCAGAACTGGGAGCGGGAGAGCGGGTCAACCCCCGTTGTTGGCTCATCAAGGATCAACAGTTCCGGGTCGTGGATTAACGCGCAGCACAGCCCAAGTTTTTGCTTCATCCCGCCGGAGAGTTTCCCTGCCGGACGATCGCGAAACGGTGCTAACCCCGTGCTGGTCAGCAGCTCATTAATTCGCACTTCCCGCTCCGCTTTGTCGTGACCGAACAGGCGAGCGAAAAAATCGACGTTTTCATACACCGACAAGGTGTGGTAGAGGTTTTTGCCCAGCCCCTGCGGCATCCAGGCGATGCGCGGGCAGACGTCTCGGCGATGCTTCGGGTCGTGCATATCGCCACCCAGCACCACCACATTGCCCTGCTCAATGACGCGGGCACCGGAAATCAGTGACAATAAACTCGACTTCCCGACGCCATCCGGACCAATCAGCCCGACCATGCAACGGGCCGGAATATCGAGAGTGATATTGTTCAGCGCAACGGTTTTTCCATAATGCTGGCTCACGCCCGCCAGTTGCGCGACAGGCGGGACGGGAACCAGTTCCAGATGCGTCATTGCGGCAACCTCACCACGAGGTCGTCAGGCCACGGAAGTTCTTCATTCACCCGCACCCACGCTACGCCCGGTAAACCGGTTTTGACATATTCCAGATGCTGCTGGAGTAATTCCGGTGGGATACGCGCTTTGACGCGGAACATCAGTTTCAGCCGTTCATCGCTGGTTTCGACGGTTTTTGGCGTGAACTGGGCGATACTGGCGACAAAACTGATGGTCGCCGGAATACGCAGATCTGGCGCGGCATCGAGGATCAGCCGGGCTTCACCGCCAAGTTTCAGCGTGCCCGCCTGTTCGGTTGGCAGGAAGAAAGTCATATAGACGTCGCTGAGATCGACCATATTCAGCACCCGACCGCCTGCCGCCAGCACTTCCCCTGGCTCGGCAACGCGATATTGTACGCGTCCATCACGCGGGGCTTTCAGTTCGCTGTCATCGATATCTGCGGCAATGCGCCGTTCAGTGGCTTGTGCGGCTTCGACGCGAGTTTGCGCCTGAATGATATTGGTGCGTGCCGCTTCTATAGCCGCTTTAGAAGCCGATACCTGAGCTTTCGCCGATTCCAGCGCAGCTCGGGCGCTCTCAGCGGCGGCGCGATCGTCATCCAGCTGTTGCGCAGAAATAGCCCCTCGTTGGGCGAGCGAGCGGGAACGCGTATGACGTTTAGCCACGGAGTCCAGTTCGGCCTGGCGTTGATTAACCAGCGACTGCGCGGCACGAGTTTCGCTTTGCCGTTGCTCCAGCAAAGCCTGCGCGGCAGCAACGGCACTTTGTGCTTCTTTGATTTGCGCGATGGCTTCCAGTCGCTGTTCCTGCAACACGCGAGTATCCATCTTCGCCAGCACTTCGCCTTCGCGAACAAACTGGCCTTCTTTCACCAGAATGGTGTCGATACGCCCGGCAATTTTGCTGGCGATATCCACTTCCGTCGCTTCAATGCGCCCATTGCTGACGGCAAAGCCTTCCGGCACACCTGCCGGGCGCAACAGCCACCACGCCACGATAGCCGCCACCGCCAGTAACCCGACAACCCACCACGCCAGATGGCGCTTACTCTTATCCATAATCGACCCGCCATAATCCCTGTAAGCAAACGACGCGTGTTACAACTGCCGCCGAACGACGTTCAGCGGATTCTTCCATCCGGGATAAGAAGGAAACGACAAATACGACCAGCGCGCAGAGCATTGAGCGCCAACGGGGAAGGCTTAGTGAAAACGGGTAGTAATGTTGTCATCATCAGCATTCCTGGCCGTAAATGAAACACGCATACTCATAAGTGTGATCTATAAAACTGGCTGACAAAACGGTATCCATCCTGTTGGATAGCGTTTCACGCCTGTTCAGTTGCAGGAACAGAGCATTCCTTTTTACGTTTTATCAACAGTCTCAACCAGATAGTAACATTAATATTCATGTTGTCTATGGTTCAGAGCTGTAACATTGTGCGCCTTCTGATCAAAGGCATAAGTCCATTTCTGTTTTTTTCATGCTGGTAAGACTTCCAGGGAGTGGTTATCTCAGGCCCTGCACCAGGGTTAATTTGGCAATTATGCATGCTGAACATTCTTCCAGCATGTTTACTGTCACGGGCGTTAAGACCTAAAACTGTCCCCGTTTCACCTATACATTCTCTTCCACCATTACCGTTATGTGCAACAACTTGATTTATACCTAACATTTGTGAGCATGCTAATAGTGCTTCAAGTTTAGGTCTGTAATCTGTCGAAACAGAAAAATAACGATTAAAGGATCGGGTGATGCTGCCAACTTACTGATTTAGTGTATGATGGTGTTTTTGAGGTGCTCCAGTGGCTTCTGTTTCTATC
>NZ_JAVUPQ010000111.1:0-5922 GCF_032029835.1 Escherichia sp. AM3
ACTGCAGCAAAGCAAATCCGAATCCAGGTAGTACAGCTAAAATGACCTTCGGTTCTGTTTTCTTTGGTAATAGCAAAGGAACGCTGAACAACGACATGTCTATTAACAACCCATCTGACGGCGTTAATATCGCTCTACACAATATTGATGGTTCCACTATCAAACAGGTTCAAATTAACAACCCTGGCGATGTGTATACTAAAGCCCTGGATGCAACGACAAAATCTGCTGTTTATGATTTTAAAGCGTCTTACGTTCGTGCCGTCGCAGACCAAACAGCAACTGCTGGTTATGTAAAAACTAACACTGCATACACCATTACTTATCAGTAAGTATTCACCAGTTAAATTGATTGAATGAATATACAGGGAATAATAATTTCTATTTTATATTATTCCCTGTTTTAATTAACTCTATCAGGGATGGTTTATGTTTTTTAACACCAAACATACAACAGCTTTATGCTTCGTAACCTGTATGGCTTTTAGTTCATCGTCTATTGCGGACATTGTCATTTCGGGTACTCGCGTAATATATAAAAGCGATCAAAAAAGTGTCAACGTACGTCTGGAAAATAAAGGGAATAACCCGTTGCTTGTCCAGAGTTGGTTAGATACTGGCGATGACAACGCTGAGCCTGGCAGTATTACAGTCCCTTTTACTGCTACGCCGCCAGTATCGCGTATTGATGCCAAACGTGGGCAAACAATCAAATTAATGTACACAGCCAGCACCTCACTGCCTAAAGACAGAGAGAGCGTGTTCTGGTTTAACGTACTGGAAGTTCCACCAAAACCAGATGCAGAAAAGGTCGCGAATCAAAGCCTGCTGCAACTGGCATTTCGCACACGTATAAAACTTTTCTATCGCCCGGATGGATTGAAGGGAAATCCCTCTGAAGCCCCGTTAGCCCTGAAGTGGTTCTGGTCAGGTTCAGAAGGTAAGGCGTCATTACGAGTGACCAATCCAACCCCTTACTACGTCTCTTTTAGCAGTGGTGATTTAGAAGCTAGCGGTAAACGCTATCCGATTGATGTGAAAATGATTGCACCATTTAGTGATGAGGTCATGAAAGTCAATGGCCTTAATGGCAAAGCGAATTCTGCAAAAGTGCATTTTTACGCCATTAATGACTTTGGTGGCGCAATTGAAGGTAATGCCAGGCTGTAATCAGGCAAGGATATAATTCCGCAGGAAGCATAGCGTGACTATAGAATATACTAAAAATTATCATCATCTGACCCGTATCGCCACGTTTTGCGCGCTGCTGTATTGCAATACTGCTTTCAGTGCTGAACTCGTTGAATATGACCATACCTTCCTGATGGGGCAGAATGCATCTAATATTGATCTCAGCCGGTACAGTGAAGGTAACCCCGCTATACCGGGTGTTTACGACGTCAGTGTTTATGTAAACGACCAACCAATCATTAACCAAAGTATTACATTTGTCGCAATTGAAGGAAAAAAGAACGCCCAGGCTTGTATCACATTAAAGAATTTATTGCAGTTTCATATTAATTCTCCCGATATAAATAACGAAAAAGCCGTTCTGCTTGCCAGGGATGAAACGCTCGGCAATTGCCTCAATTTGACGGAAATTATCCCTCAGGCTTCTGTTCGTTATGACGTTAACGATCAACGTCTGGATATAGACGTTCCTCAAGCCTGGGTAATGAAAAATTACCAAAACTATGTTGATCCATCGTTATGGGAAAACGGCATTAATGCGGCCATGTTGTCATACAACCTCAACGGATATCATAGTGAAACCCCTGGTCGAAAAAATGAAAGCATTTATGCTGCATTTAACGGTGGGATGAATTTAGGTGCATGGCGACTGCGTGCCTCGGGCAACTACAACTGGATGACCGATTCTGGCAGTAATTATGATTTTAAGAATCGGTATGTTCAGCGTGATATCGCCTCGCTGCGTTCTCAACTCATTCTTGGTGAGTCTTATACGACGGGCGAAACCTTTGATTCCGTCAGTATCCGAGGCATTCGTTTATACAGTGACAGCCGCATGTTGCCTCCGACTTTAGCCAGCTTTGCGCCTATCATTCATGGCGTTGCCAATACCAACGCCAAAGTCACTATTACGCAAGGTGGCTATAAGATTTATGAAACGACGGTGCCGCCAGGCGCTTTCGTCATTGATGATCTGAGTCCGTCAGGGTACGGCAGCGATCTTATTGTTACCATCGAAGAATCCGATGGCTCAAAGCGGACATTCTCGCAACCTTTCTCATCCGTTGTTCAAATGTTACGCCCTGGCGTTGGACGTTGGGATATTAGCGGCGGTCAGGTCTTAAAAGATGATATTCAGGATGAGCCTAATTTATTTCAAGCAAGCTACTACTACGGCCTGAATAACTATCTGACGGGTTATACCGGTATTCAGATAACCGATAATAACTATACCGCTGGTTTGTTAGGTCTTGGTCTGAATACTTCAGTTGGTGCATTTTCTTTCGATGTGACTCATTCCAATGTTCGTATCCCGGATGATAAAACATACCAGGGGCAAAGTTATCGTGTTTCCTGGAACAAGTTATTCGAAGAAACAAGTACTTCACTGAATATCGCGGCCTATCGCTATTCGACACAGAATTACCTTGGTCTTAATGATGCACTAACTCTAATTGATGAAGTGAAACATCCCGAACAAGATCTTGAACCGAAATCCATGCGTAATTACTCACGCATGAAAAATCAGGTTACGGTCAGTATTAACCAACCGTTGAAATTTGAGAAAAAAGATTACGGTTCATTTTATCTTTCCGGAAGTTGGTCCGATTACTGGGCTTCCGGACAAAATCGTAGCAATTACTCTATTGGCTACAGTAACAGTACATCCTGGGGCAGCTACAGTGTCAGTGCCCAGCGTTCATGGAATGAAGACGGCGACACTGACGATAGCGTTTATCTTAGTTTCACCATTCCAATTGAAAAATTACTTGGCACTGAACAACGTACTTCAGGTTTCCAGAGTATTGATACTCAAATAAGCAGTGACTTTAAGGGTAATAACCAACTCAACGTTAGCAGCAGTGGCTATAGCGATAACGCTCGCGTCAGTTATAGCGTGAATACTGGCTATACGATGAATAAAGCCAGCAAAGATTTGAGTTATGTTGGGGGTTATGCCAGCTATGAGTCACCATGGGGAACGCTGGCAGGTTCAATTTCTGCAAATAGCGATAACAGCCGTCAAGTTTCTCTCAGCACCGACGGTGGTTTTGTATTGCATAGCGGTGGACTGACTTTCAGTAATGATAGTTTTAGCGACTCCGATACACTGGCGGTAGTTCAGGCTCCAGGTGCTCAAGGAGCGCGAATAAATTATGGCAACAGTACTATCGATCGATGGGGTTATGGTGTCACCAGCGCTCTTTCTCCTTATCATGAAAACCGTATCGCGCTGGATATCAACGATCTTGAGAACGATGTTGAATTAAAAAGTACCAGTGCAGTAGCTGTACCGCGTCAGGGTTCAGTCGTCTTTGCTGATTTTGAAACCGTGCAAGGGCAATCAGCCATTATGAACATCACACGAAGTGATGGTAAAAATATTCCATTTGCTGCAGATATTTATGATGAGCAAGGCAATGTCATTGGTAATGTTGGACAGGGTGGACAAGCATTTGTTCGTGGTATTGAGCAGCAGGGAAATATCAGCATTAAATGGCTCGAACAAAGTAAACCCGTAAGTTGTCTTGCGCATTATCAACAAAGCCCAGAAGCAGAAAAAATAGCACAATCTATTATTCTGAATGGAATTCGGTGTCAGATTCAGTAACTACAAGGGACGTCAAATGATAAAAACAACGCCACATAAAATAGTGATACTGATGGGAATATTATTATCACCCTCAGTATTTGCAACGGATATTAATGTAGAGTTTACAGCCACTGTCAAAGCGACAACCTGTAACATCACACTTACTGGTAATAACGTCACGAATGATGGCAATAATAACTACACATTGAGAATCCCTAAGATGGGTCTGGATAAGATCGCGAATAAAACGACAGAATCTCAGGCTGATTTTAAACTGGTTGCCAGTGGGTGCAGCAGTGGCATCAGTTGGATTGATACCACTCTGACCGGAAATGCATCATCAAGCTCACCTAAGCTTATTATACCGCAGTCTGGTGATTCATCTTCGACGACAAGTAATATCGGTATGGGTTTCAAAAAACGGACTACTGATGATGCCACTTTCCTTAAACCTAACAGTGCGGAAAAGATACGCTGGAGCACAGACGAGATGCAGCCCGATAAGGGTCTTGAAATGACCGTTGCGCTACGTGAAACAGATGCAGGGCAAGGCGTACCGGGGAATTTTCGTGCACTGGCGACGTTTAATTTCATCTATCAATAAGAAGGATAATTATGATGACATTTAAAAATTTACGTTATGGATTATCCAGCAGTGTCGTTTTGGCTGCCTCATTGTTCAGCGTACTCTCTTATGCGGCAACAGACAGTATTGGACTGACCGTTATTACTACTGTAGAAATGGGTACTTGTACCGCTACATTAGTAAATGACTCTGATCAGGACATTTCTGTTGTTGATTTTGGTGATGTATATATTTCTGAAATCAATGCCAAGACCAAAGTAAAAACATTCAAACTCAAATTCAAAGACTGTGCGGGTATCCCCAATAAAAAAGCGCAAATAAAATTAACCAAGCGAGCCACATGCGAGGGAACTGCTAATGACGGTGCGGGGTTTGCAAATGGTTCCACAGCCGCAGATAAAGCAAGTGCTGTCGCCGTTGAAGTCTGGAGCACTGTAACTCCGGCAACAGGGAGTGCAACACAATTTAGCTGTGTAACACCAGCATCACAAGAGGTAACAATCTCCACTGCAGCCAATGCGGTCGTTTATTATCCGATGAGTGCACGCCTGGTCGTGGAAAAAAATAAAACCGTAAACAATGTCACTGCGGGTAAGTTTTCTGCACCAGCCACATTTACAGTAACCTATAACTAACAGACTTACAGATTCAGGAACTATATATGCATCCCACTCAACGTAAGCTGATGAAGAGAATAATTCTGTTTCTGTCATTACTGTTTTGCATCGCCTGTCCAGCCATTGCTGGACAGGATATTGACCTTGTTGCCAATGTAAAAAACAGCACCTGCAAAAGCGGAATCAGTAACCAGGGTAATATTGATCTTGGCGTCGTTGGGGTGGGATATTTTTCAGGTAATGTTACTCCTGAAAGTTATCAACCAGGTGGAAAAGAGTTCACTATCACTGTATCCGACTGTGCATTACAGGGAACTGGCGATGTGCTAAATCAGTTACATATTGATTTTAGAGCCCTTAGCGGTGTCATGGCTGCTGGCTCTAGGCAAATATTTGCTAATGAAATTTCGTCAGGAGCAAGTAATGTAGGAGTAGTTATATTTTCTACTCAGGATTCGGCGAATACATTCAATGTTCTTAATGCTTCAGGCGGATCTCGTTCCGTTTATCCAGTAATGTCGGATGACATGAATGGTTCATCCTGGAAATTTAGCACCCGAATGCAAAAAATCGATCCTGCATTGAGTGTTACATCTGGTCAACTTATGAGCCATGTGTTAGTGGATATTTACTACGAATAACAAACAAAAACAGCGCAAACCATAACAATAAAGAAACATTGGAGTAAAAATGAAGACTATCTTCAGGTACATTCTTTTTTTAGCACTGTATTCTTGTTGTAATACAGTCAGTGCATATACAAGTTTTATTGTGGGAAATAATGCAGGAGTTGATAACTATCGAGGCCCCTCCACTGCCGCACAGATGACCTTTAATTACACATCAACAGCAAGCAACTTGGTTTTTTATAAACCCACGCAGCTCGGCCCGACTGGGGTAAAAATGTACTGGTCATACCTGGATACAGGTACCGG
>NZ_JAVUPQ010000112.1:0-5905 GCF_032029835.1 Escherichia sp. AM3
ACCCGGTCGTCGGTTCAGGGCAGGGTCGTTAAATAGCCGCTTATGTCTATTGCTGGTTTACCGGTTTATTGACTACCGGAAGCAGTGTGACCGTGTGCTTCTCAAATGCCTGAGGCCAGTTTGCTCAGGCTCTCCCCGTGGAGGTAATAATTGACGATATGATCATTTATTCTGCCTCCCAGAGCCTGATAAAAACGGTTAGCGCCGGGGTTGGATTTTTCAGCGTTCCAGCTAAGGCTAAGGCATTCCTGTTCAAGCGCAAGCCGGGCTATAAAGCGCATTATCGCTTTACCCGTGCCCTTATTTCGATCGCACTGAGAAACATACAGCTCTTTAATATGCAGCTGACCGCTGTATCGGGGCGAGGGATAAAGAATATTGCAACATGCCAGGCCAGTAATGTTATTGCCGCAGCGCGCTCTGATCACCAGGGTACCGGAAAGCCGGTTGAATAACTTTTTACAGAGATAATCCTTCATCAACGCTTCCTGAATGATACCTTCGCCATAATAGGGGTCGTCTCAGAAAACGGAAAATAAAGCACGCTAAGCCGGTTGCAGAGGCCGTAGCGGCCTGAACTTCCCCGCGCCGATCTTGGCGCTGCTGCGCCATAGGTAATCACCGGTCAGGTTGATGTGCTCCCAGCCGAGTGGCGACAGGTACTGCAATAGCGAGTCATCGACGGCATGACCATTGCCGCGCAACGCATGCGCCGCACGCTCCAGGTAGACCGTGTTCCACAGCACGATGGCCGCCGTCACCAGGTTGAGGCCGCTGGCCCGGTAGCGCTGCTGCTCGAAACTGCGGTCACGGATTTCACCAAGGCGGTTGAAGAACACGGCACGGGCCAGCGCATTGCGCGCCTCGCCCTTGTTCAGCCCGGCATGCACGCGGCGGCGTAGCTCGACGCTTTGCAGCCAGTCGAGGATGAACAGCGTGCGCTCGATGCGGCCCAACTCGCGCAGCGCGACGGCCAAGCCGTTCTGGCGCGGGTAGCTGCCGAGTTTCCTGAGCATCAGCGAGGCCGTCACCGTGCCCTGCTTGATCGAGGTGGCCAGCCGCAGGATTTCGTCCCAATGGGCGCGGACGTGCTTGATGTTGAGCGTGCCGCCGATCATCGGCTTGAGCGCGTCATAGGCGGCATCGCCCTTCGGGATGTAGAGCTTGGTGTCGCCCAGGTCGCGGATGCGCGGCGCGAAGCGGAAGCCCAAGAGGTGCATCAGGGCGAAGACGTGATCGGTGAAGCCCGCCGTGTCGGTGTAGTGCTCCTCGATCCGCAGGTCGGATTCGTGGTACAGCAGGCCGTCGAGCACGTAGGTTGAGTCGCGCAGGCCGACATTGACCACCTTGGTGTGGAATGGCGCGTATTGGTCGGAGATGTGGGTGTAGAAAGTCCGTCCTGGGCTGCTGCCATATTTTGGGTTGATGTGCCCCGTGCTCTTTGCCTTGCTAGCGGTTCGGAAATTCTGTCCGTCCGATGATGATGTGGTGCCATCGCCCCAGTGCCCGGCAAAGGGATGCCGAAACTGAGCGTTGACCAGTTCAGCCAACGCTGTCGAGTACGTTTCGTCGCGGGTATGCCAGGCTTGCAGCCAAGCGAGCTTCGCGTAGGTCGTGCCGGGGCAGGACTCGGCCATCTTGGTCAGGCCCAGGTTGATCGCGTCGGCCAGGATCGTGGTCAACAACAGGTTCTTGTCCTTGGCCAGATCGCCCGATTTCAAGTGCGTGAAGTGCCGGGTGAAGCCCGTCCACTCATCGACTTCGAGCAGCAGTTCGGTGATCTTGACGTGCGGCAGGACCATGGCTGTCTGGTCTATCAGCGCCTGCGCGGTGTCGGGCACCGCCGCATCCAGCGGCGTGATCTTCAAGCCCGACTCGGTGATGATGGCATCCGGCAGGTCGTTGGCTGCCGCCATGCGGTTGACGGTGGCAAGTTGTGCTTCCAGCAGCGTCAGCCGCTCATGCAGATATTGTTCGCAGTCGGTGGCCACGGCCAGCGGCAATTCGCTGGACTGCTTGAGGCTGGTGAACTTCTCGGGCGGTACCAGGTAGTCCTCGAAGTCCTTGAACTGGCGTGAACCCTGCACCCAGATGTCGCCCGAGCGCAGGGAGTTCTTCAACTCGGACAGCGCGCACAGTTCGTAGTAGCGCCGGTCGATGCCGGCGTCGGTCATCACCAGTTTCTGCCAGCGCGGCTTGATGAAGCCGGTCGGTGCATCGGCTGGCAGCTTGCGGGCGTTGTCGGTGTTCATGCCGCGCAGCACCTCAATGGCATCAAGCACGTTTTTGGCGGCGGGCGCGGCCCGCAGCTTGAGCACGGCAAGGAATTCCGGTGCATAGCGGCGCAGGGTGGCGTAGCTCTCGCCGATGCGATGCAGGAAATCGAAGTCATCGGGTTGCGCGAGCTTCTGCGCCTCGGTGACGCTCTCGGCAAAGGAATCCCAGGACATGACGGCCTCGATGGCGGCAAACGCATCGCGGCCTGATTGCTTGGCGTCGATCAGCGCCTGACCGATGCGCCCGTACAGACGTACCTTGGCGTTGATGGCCTTGCCTGACGCCTGGAACTGCTGCTGATGCTTATTCTTGGCAGCGTTAAACAGCTTACCCAGGATGCGGTCGTGCAGGTCGATGATTTCGTCGGTGACGGTGGCCATGCCCTCGGTGGCCAGCGCCACGAGAGTGGCGTAGCGCCGTTGCGGCTCGAATTTGGCCAGGTCGGCGGGTGTCATCTGGCCGCCCTCGCGGGCAATCTTGAGCAGGCGGTTCTGGTGAACCAGCCGCTCGATGCCGGTAGGCAGATCGAGTGCCTGCCATGCCTTGAGGCGTTCGATGTGTTCCAGCATATGCCGCGAATTTGGCTTGGCCGGAGACTGGCGCAACCAAGCCAACCAGGTCGTCTTGCCGTTGTCCCGGCGCTTGAGCAGATCGTCGAGGCGGCGGCGATGCGCGTCCGCCAGTGGTTCGGCCAAGGCGTCGTAGATGCGCCGGTTAGCACGGGTGATCGCCTCGGCACTCGCCCGCTCGACGGCGTTGAGGGCGGGCAGAATGACCGACTGCCGCCGCAGGTGCCCGATCAAGGCGCTGGCCAGCACGATGCCTTTGTCGGTTTGCATCGCCAGCTCGGTCAGCATCTGGACGGCCTGCCGGTAATGGCTCATGGTGAAGGGCCGGAAACCGAACACGGTTTGCAGCTCGCTCAGGTGCTCGCGCCGGGTCTGCTCCCGCTGGCCGTACTCGTTCCAGCTTTCGACGCCGACCTTGAGCTGGTCGGCGACCAGCTTCAACAAGGGCGGGAACGGTAGTTCATCGACGCCCAGGATGACGCCGGGAAAGCGCAGGTAACAGAGCTGCACCGCGAAGCCCAGCCGATTGGCTGGCCCGCGCCGCTGTCGGATGATCGAGAGGTCGGTATCGTTGAATGTGTAATGTCGGATCAGGTCGTCCTTGGAGTCCGGCAACGCCAGCAGGCTTTCCCGCTCGGCGGCGGACAGGATGGAACGACGTGGCATATTTACTGATCCGTTCTCAAGTATTGATACAGGGTTTCGCGACTGATTCCGAATTCACGAGCAAGCTTGGTCTTTTGCTCGCCAGCCTCGACACGTTGGCGCAGTTCGGCAATACGCTCAGACGACAGGGATTTCTTCCTGCCACGGTAAGCCCCGCGTTGCTTGGCGAGCGCAATACCCTCGCGCTGACGCTCGCGGATCAGGGCGCGCTCGAACTCGGCGAACGCGCCCATCACCGAGAGCATCAGGTTCGCCATCGGAGAGTCTTCGCCAGTAAAACTGAGGTGTTCCTTGACGAATTCGATATGCACGCCGCGTTGTGTCAGCGTTTGCACGATCCGGCGCAAATCATCGAGATTGCGCGCCAGGCGATCCATGCTATGCACCACCACGGTGTCGCCGGTGCGGGCGAAGCTTATCAGCGCTTCCAGTTGCGGACGCTTGACATCCTTGCCGGATGCCTTGTCGCTAAAAGCGCGATCAACCTTGACGCCTTCCAGTTGCCGTTCCGGGTTCTGGTCGAAGGTGCTGACCCTGATATACCCAATGCGCTGTCCAGTCATGGAATTCCCTGCAAAATGTCAGGGAAGACTCTATGACCTTCAACGAGATATGTCAATAAATTCAAAATTCAATCCTATCCTGACGCAATTTACACATGGCATCTGACATCAGGTTAGGGTATGCCTCAACCTGACGGCGGCGAATCACAAGCGTCCGGTTTGACGCTGGTTTCGGTCGCAGTGCTGGCCCGCGCCTGGAAGCGCTGATAGCACTCCAGCCCGCAGAAATGCTCCACGTACTCGGCCCCTTCCGGCGTGAAGGCGGCATCGAGCGGGATTTCCTTGCAGCACACGCAGCAACTGGTGCTCGGTTCATTGGCGTTCATGGTGGTGTTCCTCCATTGGTTGACGAAGCCGACGAAGGCCGCCGCCGGCATCGGCCTGGCGAACAGGAAACCCTGCACCGTGTCGCAACCCGCCTGCCGCAACCACGCAAGGCAGTCGGGTGTTTCCACACCCTCGGCTACCACCTCCATTGTCGTTTTCAGAAGACGGCTGCACTGAACGTCAGAAGCCGACTGCACTATAGCAGCGGAGGGGTTGGATCCATCAGGCAACGACGGGCTGCTGCCGGCCATCAGCGGACGCAGGGAGGACTTTCCGCAACCGGCCGTTCGATGCGGCACCGATGGCCTTCGCGCAGGGGTAGTGAATCCGCCAGGATTGACTTGCGCTGCCCTACCTCTCACTAGTGAGGGGCGGCAGCGCATCAAGCGGTGAGCGCACTCCGGCACCGCCAACTTTCAGCACATGCGTGTAAATCATCGTCGTAGAGACGTCGGAATGGCCGAGCAGATCCTGCACGGTTCGAATGTCGTAACCGCTGCGGAGCAAGGCCGTCGCGAACGAGTGGCGGAGGGTGTGCGGTGTGGCGGGCTTCGTGATGCCTGCTTGTTCTACGGCACGTTTGAAGGCGCGCTGAAAGGTCTGGTCATACATGTGATGGCGACGCACGACACCGCTCCGTGGATCGGTCGAATGCGTGTGCTGCGCAAAAACCCAGAACCACGGCCAGGAATGCCCGGCGCGCGGATACTTCCGCTCAAGGGCGTCGGGAAGCGCAACGCCGCTGCGGCCCTCGGCCTGGTCCTTCAGCCACCATGCCCGTGCACGCGACAGCTGCTCGCGCAGGCTGGGTGCCAAGCTCTCGGGTAACATCAAGGCCCGATCCTTGGAGCCCTTGCCCTCCCGCACGATGATCGTGCCGTGATCGAAATCCAGATCCTTGACCCGCAGTTGCAAACCCTCACTGATCCGCATGCCCGTTCCATACAGAAGCTGGGCGAACAAACGATGCTCGCCTTCCAGAAAACCGAGGATGCGAACCACTTCATCCGGGGTCAGCACCACCGGCAAGCGCCGCGACGGCCGAGGTCTTCCGATCTCCTGAAGCCAGGGCAGATCCGTGCACAGCACCTTGCCGTAGAAGAACAGCAAGGCCGCCAATGCCTGACGATGCGTGGAGACCGAAACCTTGCGCTCGTTCGCCAGCCAGGACAGAAATGCCTCGACTTCGCTGCTGCCCAAGGTTGCCGGGTGACGCACACCGTGGAAACGGATGAAGGCACGAACCCAGTGGACATAAGCCTGTTCGGTTCGTAAACTGTAATGCAAGTAGCGTATGCGCTCACGCAACTGGTCCAGAACCTTGACCGAACGCAGCGGTGGTAACGGCGCAGTGGCGGTTTTCATGGCTTGTTATGACTGTTTTTTTGTACAGTCTATGCCTCGGGCATCCAAGCAGCAAGCGCGTTACGCCGTGGGTCGATGTTTGATGTTATGGAGCAGCAACGATGTTACGCAGCAGGGCAGTCGCCCTAAAACAAAGTT
>NZ_JAVUPQ010000113.1:0-5791 GCF_032029835.1 Escherichia sp. AM3
TTGTCGCGAGCTTCACGGCGAAGTCAATTTCCTCGGAACCCGTAGCGATGAACAATTACCTTCACAGGAGGAGGCAACTGCAATATTAAATGCCAGACCCAGCCATCAGGATTTACTTCCCGATCCTGAATTGCCAGATGATACCCAGCTATGGGCAATGCTTCAGGCCGTGAGTGGCGGGACATGGACCGGTTGTATTTATGATGTAAACAAAATTGGCGCGGCTTTGCGCGATTTTATGAATAAAAACTGAAAGCATAAATAAAAACATCCAGACACCTGAATTATCCGACTCTGCATCATTCGTTATTTGCTCAGTCGGATAATGATGGGTCGCTACCCTGTTATGAGAGGACGTTATGCCACTAATTATCGTTGTGGCAGGGATTGCTTTACTCCTGCTTTTAACCATAAAAATTAAGCTTAATACGTTTGTTTCGTTAATTATTGTCTCGATTGCTGTCGCCATCGCCAGTGGTATGGATTTGAGTAAAGTCGTCACCTCAGTCGAATCCGGGCTTGGCGGTACGCTGGGCCATATTGGTTTGATATTTGGCTTCGGTGTTATGCTCGGTCGCTTGCTGGCCGATGCGGGTGGTGCGCAGCGAATAGCGCTGACCATGCTGAATTATTTCGGGAAAAATAAACTTGACTGGGCAGTGGTCTGTTCGGCGTTTATTGTCGGTATCGCACTTTTTTTCGAAGTCGGTTTAATTCTTCTGGTACCTATTTTATTCGCTATTGCCCGTGAAGCAAAAATATCACCGATGTTTATGTGTGTGCCGATGCTTTCTGGTTTGCTGGTCGCACACGGTTTTTTGCCGCCGCACCCCGGCCCGACTGTTATCGCCAGGGAATATGGCGCTGATGTAGGATTGGTACTGATATACGGTATCATTGTCGGCATTCCAACCTTTATTCTTTGCGGCCCGGTATTGAATAAATTCTGCCAGCGCATTATTCCGGACGCCTTTAAAAAAGAGGGGAATATAGCCTCTCTCGGCGCGACCCGCCGATTCAGCGAAAGCGAAATGCCAGGCTTTGGGATCAGTTTTCTCACGGCAATGCTGCCGGTGATCCTGATGGCGGTTGTCACCATCATCCAGATGACTCATGCCAAAAGTGCCGCGGATTCTGGCTTATTTTACAACGTGATACTGTTCTTAGGTAATTCGACGATCGCCATGCTGATTTCACTGCTGTTCGCGATCTATACCATGGGCCTGGGGCGCGGGAAAACAATCCCTGACCTGATGGATTCTTGCGGAAAAGCTATCGCGGGTATTGCCGGTCTGCTGCTGATTATCGGTGGTGGTGGTGCATTCAAGCAAGTTCTCATCGACTCTGGCGTTGGTCAGTATATTTCCACCCTGGTTTCGGGTATGGATATTAACCCGATCTTGATGGCCTGGGGCGTGGCCGCATTCCTGCGTATTTGTCTGGGTTCAGCCACCGTCGCGGCGATCTCTACCGCCGGTCTGGTCATCCCATTGTTGGCAGTACATCCCAATACCAACCTGGCCTTGATTACGCTGGCTACCGGTGCCGGATCCTGTATTTGTTCTCACGTTAACGATGCCAGTTTCTGGATGATTAAAGACTTTTTTGGCCTGACCACCAAAGAAACGCTGTTATCCTGGACGTTGATGTCCACACTCTTATCCATCAGTGGGCTGATTTTTATTCTGCTCGCCAGCTTAGTTTTATAATCGGGTTCTTGCCAGTGAGCCAACCTGTTGTTCACTGTCCCCCATAATTTAGTGAGTGACGGCAACCGTCTGCACGGTGACGAATCGCTGGCGATCAAAAAGGGGCGATATTGAACCGTCGATTATGCTTGATGGGTGTACTCTCAGTAATACTGTAAAGCCGGAGCATGTCTCCGACTTTACAGTATGGGGGAACAGCAGGCGATCGCTCAAATGGTATGCTGGTTTATTTCATGTAAAAGAATAAAATATCTGTATAAAATCATGCCACTGGCAATCTGCATCAACTCTCCGGGTAAACAGGGTTAAGATGAGCATTTCCCCGGTTTAATACAGGTATACAAAAGTGGATAGAGATCAAACAAACAGCAGCCTGTTCAATGATGATCCCGTACTTCATGCAACATGGCTGTACTATCAGGAAGGCAAAAGCCAGACTGAAGTTGCAGCTATCATGGGGGTGTCCCGCGTCACGGTTGTCAAATACCTGCAAACAGCCCGGGAAAATGGACTGGTTCATATCAACCTGGATGTGAATGTCTTTGGCTCTATCGACGCTGCTTTGCAAATTCGCGATAAATTCAATCTCCAGAGAGTGATCATCGTGCCGGATGGCGAACATGCCGGAAAACGTGATGATACAAAGCTGATGCGGACTCGCCTTTCACGTGCCGGTGGCATGTATCTGAATCAGGTGATTGAGAATGGTGATGTGCTGGGGGTTGCCTGGGGAAGAACAATCCATCAGATGAGCAAAACCATGACGCCGAAGTCATGTAAAAATGTCACCGTTATACAGATGCTCGGTTCCATGCCATCTCAGCCAGACCTGACGATCATTGAATCCTCATCGCAAATCGCCTACAAGCTTTCAGGCCGTGTCGCCTCGCTGCACGTGCCCGCCGTGGTATCAAGCGCCAGACTGGCCATGGAGTTACAGGCAGAGCCTATTATTCGATCGAATTTTGACGTTCTGACTCGCTGTACGAAAGCCTTTTTTGTCGTGGGTAACGCGCTTGATGAAAATCCCCTGATTCGGGTGGGCGTGCTGAATAAGAAGGAAATGCAGACGTATCGGGATTTAGGCGCAGTAGGTGTCATTTGTGGTCGCTTCTATGACAAGGAAGGGATGCCCGTCGTGGCTGATGTTGACCAGCGTATTCTGGGAATCAGTCTGGCTCAGCTAAGGCAGATTGAACGGAAGATCTTCCTTGCTGGTGGGGAAAGAGGCTATGACGCAACGTTGGGTGCCCTGCTGGGAGGATATGTCACGGACCTGATTGTTGATGAAGGAACGGCAGAGTTTTTGCTGGCGTGTGAATTACCACACTAAAAGAATGAACAACTGCCCCATGTGGATATGGGGCAGGATTTTATTGATTAGCGGCGATAATAAGAACAATACCCACAATGTATGAAATAAACATGGTCAGCAGCAGTTTATTGGTTCCGGCTGGCGCACTGGCAAATTCTCTCCAGATGAAGACTCCCCAGATCACGGCAATCATTGTGGCCCCCTGTCCCAGACCGTAGGAAATAGCATACCCCGCCTGACCAGACGCAATCAGACTGAATGCCAGACCGACACACCAAATCATACCGCCCAGCCAGCCGCAAACATGATCCCGTAAGCTCCCGGAAAAATACATTTTCCCGTTGACCGGTTCTCCTGAAATAGGTTTTTTCATGACCAGCGTGTTAAGGACAAAGTTCGACAAGAACAGCCCCACGGCAAACAGAACAAGTGCTGAGTAAGGCGTCATCAGACCGCTGGCAGGCTGGCTGAAATTGTCAGACATGGAGTCCGCCAAGAAGCGGAAAAACCATCCCATGATGATACCCGCCAGAATGGCAGTAATGAGACCTTTATTACGGCGAGATTTATCCGCCTCCTGCGTGACACGACCATAGGCTATCGCGGTAAAAATAATGGCGATCACAACGCAGGCGACACCGAGGAACAGAATGAGCGGATCGCCCTGCGGATTGCCGATATAGGTGGTGATCACACCCAGAGCCAGTGCCAGCCCCACACCCACAGGAAAAGCTACCGCCATACCGGCAAGATTAATAGAAGCGACCAGAAGAATATTGGAAATATTGAAGATAATCCCTGCCAGTATTGCCGACATCAGACTACTGCTGCTCGCCTGCTGAATATCAGGTATAAAACTGCGACCGGCTTCGCCCATAGAACCCAGCGTGAAGGCAAATAACAAAGAACACAGCAATAATCCAATTGAATAATCCCAATAGAATAGAGGGAACTCCCATTTTTTATTGCTGACAAGTTTAGTTGTATTCGCCCATGAACCCCAGCAAATCATGGTAATAAAACACATTATTATGGCGACAGCATACGATTCCACGATAAACATAAATAACTCCTTGTGGTAGTTATAATCAATCGTTGTGGACAGAGGGAATAGCAGCCATTCTGCGAATGGCTGTCATATGTTATTAATTAAAATAAAGCTGTAATTACGCTTTCAAACCATACGTTTTGAATTTTTCAAGGACGATGGTCATTTCGGCTTCAGACAGCACGGGAACATCGTGATGTAATCCGCCACATTTGATGTATAAATCAGCCAGCGTCTCGGTTTCACCCGCCAGCCACAACGTCTTTTCCAGCGTGACGTCCATGGCCAGCATACCGTGGTGCTGCATCAGCAAGGACTTACTTTCTCTGATTCCTTTAGATACACCGTCGGCCAGTTCAGGACTGCCAAAGGTATAATAGGGAATACAGGGAATATGATCCGTCCCCGATACCGCCACCATATAATGAATGGCCGGAATTGAATGATTATGTATTGCCACCGCCGTGGAATTCACCGCATGCGTATGTATGACAGCATTCAATTCTGGTCTGGCTTTATAACACGCCAGATGAAATAACCATTCACTTGATGGTATTTTACCCGCTTCAGGTATTCCCTTATCGTCTACAAAGACAATCATGTCCGGCGTCATCTTTGAATAAGCGATCCCACTCGGCGTAATCAACATGCCACCGGTATACCTGGCACTCACATTACCTGATGTTCCTTGATTAAGACCTGACGCATTCATTTCCCGACAAGTGGAAATGATTTTTTCTGCTAACTTAATCCGTTCCATTCCTGATCCTTAATAGCAATGGCCGCCGTTTTAATGCTGTTCCCCCTGGAGTGCTTTACTCTTCAGGTCAGCAAACATATCCGCCAGCGCTGACTTACTGGCAGCACAGACTCCCCGCTCAGTAATGAAGCCGGTAATGTATCGGGCAGGCGTGACGTCGAAAGCGTAGTTCCCACAACGGGTTCCTTCAGGGGCGGTATTGACCCAGCTCAATTCTCCCTGAGGGTTTATCCCATAGACATGGGACTGCTCTTTTCCGTCACGTTGCTCAATCGGAATGCTTTTTCCGTCCTCGATAGTCCAGTCAATAGTGGGAGAAGGTAACGCGACGTAGAAGGGAACATGGTTATCATGGGCCGCCAGCGCCTTAAGATAGGTACCAATTTTATTACAGACATCCCCTCTGGCCGTGGTTCGATCGGTCCCAACAATGCAGAGATCAACGTCACCGTGTTGCATCAGGTGGCCACCCGCGTTGTCGGCGATCAGGGTGTGAGGAATACCGTGTGAGCCCAGTTCAAATGCCGTGAGTCCGCCCTGATTACGTGGCCGCGTTTCATCCACCCAGACGTGAACAGGGATTCCGTTTTCATGCGCTTTGTAGATGGGAGAAAGCGCGGTTCCCCAGTCTACAGTCGCCAGCCAGCCTGCGTTACAATGTGTCAGGATATTGACCACACTCCCGGCCGGTTTTTTCTGGGCTATTTCGCGGATGACTTCTGTACCATGTAATCCAATTTGTTCACACAACGCGACATCTTCCTCGGCAATTTCTGCCGCCAGCGCCCAAGCCACATCCTTGCGCTCTGATACACAGAGATCCTTCAGTGTGTCTATCATCCTGTCGAGGGCCCATTTGAGATTAATTGCCGTTGGTCGGGTTTTGATAAGAAGGTCATAGTAACGCTGCAGACCCATGTCACTGGCATCGTGATTCATTCCCAGCGCGATGCCATAGG
>NZ_JAVUPQ010000114.1:0-5484 GCF_032029835.1 Escherichia sp. AM3
TCGAACCCCCGATACGTTGCCGTATACACACTTTCCAGGCGTGCTCCTTCAGCCACTCGGACACCTCACCAAATTGTCGTTCCTGTCTTGCTGGAACGGGCGCTAATTTAGGGAAATCATGACCTGAGGTCAACAAACTTTTTTAAAAAATCGCGCGTTTATTCAAACTTCAATCAATATGCAGTTTTAATAAGCGAAATCTGCTTTTTTTGCCACCGACCACGGATTTGTTATGCTGGTGGCTTTTGTAGATCATAACGATAAGTGCGAATAAATTTCGCACAACGCTTTTCGGGAGTCAGTATGGATATCATCTTTTATCACCCAACGTTCGATACCCAATGGTGGATTGAGGCACTGCGCAAAGCTATTCCTCAGGCAAGAGTCAGAGCATGGAAAAGCGGAGATAATGACTCTGCTGATTATGCTTTAGTCTGGCATCCTCCTGTTGAAATGCTGGCAGGGCGCGATCTTAAAGCGGTGTTCGCACTCGGGGCCGGTGTTGATTCTATTTTGAGCAAGCTACAGGCACACCCTGAAATGCTGAACCCTTCTGTTCCACTTTTTCGCCTGGAAGATACCGGTATGGGCGAGCAAATGCAGGAATATGCTGTCAGTCAGGTGCTGCATTGGTTTCGACGTTTTGACGATTATCGCATCCAGCAAAATAGTTCGCATTGGCAACCGCTGCCTGAATATCATCGGGAAGATTTTACCATCGGCATTTTGGGCGCAGGCGTACTGGGCAGTAAAGTTGCTCAGAGTCTGCAAACCTGGCGCTTTCCGCTGCGTTGCTGGAGTCGAACCCGTAAATCGTGGCCTGGCGTGCAAAGCTTTGCCGGACGGGAAGAACTGTCTGCATTTCTGAGCCAATGTCGGGTATTGATTAATTTGTTACCGAATACCCCTGAAACCGTCGGCATTATTAATCAACAATTACTCGAAAAATTACCGGATGGCGCGTATCTCCTCAACCTGGCGCGTGGTGTTCATGTTGTGGAAGATGACCTGCTCGCGGCGCTGGATAGCGGGAAAGTTAAAGGCGCAATGCTGGATGTTTTTAATCGTGAACCCTTACCGCCTGAAAGTCCGCTCTGGCAACATCCACGCGTGACGATAACACCACATGTCGCCGCGATTACCCGTCCCGCTGAAGCTGTGGAGTACATTTCTCGCACTATTGCCCAGCTCGAAAAAGGGGAGAAGGTCTGCGGGCAAGTCGACCGCGCACGCGGCTACTAATAAAGCATCAGGATTCCTGCTATCCTTGGCGGGAATTGAATACAGGAGAGAGTTATGTATCCCGTCGACCTTCATATGCATACCGTTGCCAGCACACATGCATATAGCACATTGAGTGATTACATTGCCCAGGCCAAACAAAAGGGCATTAAACTTTTTGCGATCACCGATCATGGCCCGGATATGGAAGATGCTCCGCATCACTGGCACTTCATTAACATGCGTATCTGGCCGCGAGTGGTTGATGGGGTAGGGATCCTGCGCGGCATCGAAGCTAACATTAAAAATGTTGATGGTGAAATTGATTGCAGCGGTAAAATGTTTGACTCGCTGGATCTGATTATTGCCGGTTTTCATGAGCCGGTTTTTGCACCACATGACAAAGCGACCAATACACAAGCGATGATCGCCACTATCGCCAGCGGCAATGTGCATATAATAAGCCATCCCGGAAATCCCAAATATGAAATAGATGTGAAAGCCGTTGCTGAAGCAGCCGCGAAACATCAGGTGGCGCTGGAAATCAATAATTCTTCATTTTTACACTCACGTAAGGGCAGTGAAGACAACTGTCGTGCGGTAGCCGCAGCGGTACGTGATGCTGGAGGTTGGGTGGCATTAGGCTCGGATTCTCACACCGCGTTTACCATGGGGGAATTTGAAGAGTGTCTTAAAATCCTCGACGCGGTAGATTTTCCGCCAGAGCGCATTTTGAATGTTTCTCCGCGCCGCTTACTGAACTTCCTTGAATCTCGCGGTATGGCACCGATTGCGGAATTTGCAGACCTTTAATTACTAGTAATGGAAATATATTAATGAACGAGTTTTCTATCCTCTGTCGTGTGCTGGGTTCGCTCTATTACCGCCAACCGCAAGATCCTTTACTGGTGCCGCTGTTTACCCTGATTCGTGAGGGGAAACTGGCTGCGAACTGGCCACTGGAGCAGGATGAGTTACTGACGCGTTTACAGAAAAGCTGTGATATGGCGCAAGTCTCTGCCGATTACAATGCGTTGTTTATCGGCGATGAATGTGCCGTGCCGCCATATCGTAGCGCATGGGTTGAGGACGCAACGGAAGCGGAAGTGCGCGCTTTTCTTTCCGAACGAGGGATGCCACTGGCGGATACGCCAGCCGATCACATCGGCACATTGCTGCTTGCGGCTTCCTGGCTGGAAGATCAGTCAACGGAAGATGAGAGCGAAGCACTGGAAACACTGTTCAGTGAGTATCTGTTACCCTGGTGTGGTGCGTTCCTTGGCAAAGTGGAGGCCCATGCAACCACGCCTTTCTGGCGCACCATGGCACCGCTAACCCGCGATGCCATTAGTGCAATGTGGGACGAGCTGGAAGAAGATTCTGAAGAATAAGTGTGATCTACGTCACTCATAACTGCAACGGATAATTTGTTGTTGCATAAAATGTGTGCTCGATCTCATTCATGGCCGCGTTTTCTGCTATCATGCGCGGCATGAACATACTTCTCTCTATTGCAATCACAACAGGCATTCTCTCCGGTATCTGGGGATGGGTGGCTGTTTCCCTGGGCTTACTAAGCTGGGCGGGCTTCCTGGGCTGTACGGCCTACTTTGCCTGCCCGCAAGGTGGGCTGAAAGGGCTGGCGATCTCCGCTGCAACCCTGCTTAGTGGCGTGGTGTGGGCGATGGTCATTATTTACGGTAGTGCACTGGCACCACATCTGGAAATTCTCGGTTATGTCATAACCGGTATTGTCGCGTTTCTGATGTGTATTCAGGCCAAACAGCTGCTGCTTTCATTTGTTCCGGGGACGTTTATAGGCGCATGCGCGACGTTTGCCGGGCAGGGTGACTGGAAACTGGTGTTACCTTCGCTGGCGCTTGGGCTGATATTTGGTTACGCAATGAAAAACAGTGGCCTGTGGCTGGCGGCGCGTAGTGCAAAGACGGCGCACCGTGAGCAGGAAATCAAAAATAAAGCGTGAGGGGCACTCACGCTTTCGCTTAAACAGTAAAATGCCGGATGATAATTCCGGCTTTTTTATCTGTCAGGATTCCGGTGGAACCGACATATGGCGGTATTTCACCAGAATGTCATTCTGCCGTTCTGCTTTATTTTGCAAATCCCACAGACCACGGTCGATACCATCATTAATCAGGAAAATGACCCCTGTTTCGATAGCCGACATCAGGCACAGCATAACAGGTTCGTTCGAGGTGTAACCCACTTCCCCTTCAAGCAAGCGCTGGTAGTCAATAAAGCGGAAAACCCCGGCCTGAACTTCATAGGAAAGTATCGTCTTACTGGTGTTCACCGAAGAAAGGATCTCGCCGGTACTCACATTGACGACGCGCAGGTTCACGGCAATCTGATCGAGCTGGTATTGCGTGTCGGCACCGATGCCAAAATATCTTGCCCCAACCCCGCCAGATTTGACGTTGCTTTCATAACCGATAATCGAACCTTCAACCATGATATTTGCCGCCGTTAAAGATTGCAGCGGGATTCGGTTATTAATGGCAACCGTGCCGTTTTCTTGTGCCGCACGAATAATCTTGCGCTCGTTAAGCAGGTTTTGTAAGCCCTGGCGCTCCAGCGGTATAAACCAGCGAGAATCTTTCAGTGCCGTGACCAGCATTGCCGTGGCGCTTTGCGGAACAGCAGTGGAGAAGTTACTTGCCGGGTAGGGTTTAAATTGCCCGGTTTCGTCCTGAATGTTGTATACCGAAACAAAGATTTTACCCGTCGGCGCTGGCAGATGGGTCAAATCTTTGTAGCTCTGAGCACGAGGCATTAATGTCGGTCTGGCGGCTTCTTTAGGCGGGGCGGTTAAGCATCCGCTCAGTAACATGACGGCAACCAAAAGAAATAAGCGCTGCATGATTATTTTCCTTATGAAGCTGGGGCTTAAAAATCGGTTGAGTTATTTTGTAAACCCGAAACCTGGATGGTCGAGGTTTGTCCGGTTTTACGATCTGTCACGTTCAACTGCAATTGACCATCGCGGTTGGCAATATCGACAATATAATCGTTGGTCACCATGCGGCCCGGTTTACCGGTATTAATATTCGACAGTAGCCCACCTAAAATTTGTGACTGGATGGCCTGAGTAAAGTTATCTAACGCTGAGGGTGTTTCAATACCAAAGTCATCGTTATAGCTCGGATCTTTATAAGAGTTTTGGGCCTGAGCGCTATTTAATAAAAAAGCGCCATTATTTGGGTTACCACCAAAGTTTGGATTACGGAACTGGAAAGTCATGGTTCCAGCCCAACTTAATGGCGAAATAAGCATGAGTAGAACTACTGCATGTTTGACACGCATTGCAGCCTCCGAACAATTTTTTATTTAGAATTCATCATGCGCCAAATCGCCCGTACTTAATAACGCCTGATTTATCTGGCGACGATTTAGTGCTTCTTCAGTTTGAATCAGTGCAAAGACGACAGTTTTCTCGAAGTCTCTTTTCAACGGAAATAAAAAAGTCTGGAAAATAACGTCCTGATTGACCGTTATAGTGATCCAGCTTCCCCATCGTGCACTGGGCCTTTCATTAATCGTTAAGTTACCCGTATAGTCACTTTCCCATTTATCACTAAAGGCTCGGTAAAAATCATGGCCAATAGATGAAACAGTATGGTCAGTTAGCAATCCCGGGACTTCTACCTCAACGGCGTGAAGATTCCCTGCGGCGAACAGAAATTCTGCCGCCACAATCCAGCGTAAATAACGTTTCATGGCTTTATCGCCTGAGGTTATCGTTTGCCCAGGAAACCGCTTGTGTCCGGTTTTTTACGGCTATCTTCTTGAAAAGATTATAAAGATGCGTTTTAACCGTATTTTCGCTGATGAACAACGAACGAGCGATCTCGTTATTAGACGCGCCGATACGCAGCTTATTCAGGATCTCTTTTTCCCGATGAGTAAGGAGGGCTGATTCCGTGCTGTTATAACGATAGTTACCTGAATGCGTAATCAGGTAGCTGGCAAGCTTTTGCGTAAAGTAGCATTCGCCGCGCAGGACGCCTTGCAACCCATTGACAACACGTTCTTGATCCTCCATGGAATAAAAAACGCCGTTGATATGAGGCCAGTTTTCAATGTCGCGGTACGGGTAATCTTCAGGCGTATTTAGCAACAATATTTTGATATTGTTGTTTTTCCTGCTCAAAGTATCCTGCCAATAATGGGTAATGACTCCAACTTATTGATAGTGTTTTATGTTCAGATAATGCCCGATGACTTTGTCATGCAGCTCCACCG
>NZ_JAVUPQ010000115.1:0-5451 GCF_032029835.1 Escherichia sp. AM3
TGATAGAAACAGAAGCCACTGGAGCACCTCAAAAACACCATCATACACTAAATCAGTAAGTTGGCAGCATCACCTATCACCAGTAAGAAATTATCGTTATTTGTAGCGATACATATTATATATATATCATTCTCAGGTGCGTACATGATTATCAACCAGGTACCTATAAAAATAAAAATCTTCATCTTTTTATTTTCATGCATCTCTATTATATTTTTGTTACTGCATGAAAATAATGGAATATACATAACACAAACAACACAAATAAGTTATAGTGTTTTCATTATTGGGCTTTTTTTCATAAACCTGATGATTTTTATTTTTCTATTGCTTTACTATGTTTCTAATCAGAGACAAAGTTATCTCTTAATTCTTTCATTCGCGTTTTTGAGCAACACGTATTATTTATTAGAAGTGGCTATTATTTCTTTATCTCCGTTAGGTAACGATTTATCTACAATCTATCAGAAATCAAATGATATCGCAATATATTATCTATTCCGTCAGTTCAGCTTTATATCTATAATCTTTCTGGCTGTTTGTTCCACCAATGTTAAAAATAAAAGTGTTTTAGAAGATAAAAGAAACATAATAATTGTTGTTTTGTCAATATTAATTCTTTTTATTACTCCGTTTGTAGCAAAAAATCTAAGCAGTGACAATATAAAATATAGTCTTAATATTATACAATACTCGCTGAATCGTCATTTGCCGACGTGGAATATCGTGTACACCAAAATAATATCAGTATTTTGGCTTGTATTACTTATCAGCTCATGCATCAGCATACGTAATTACTCAAAAATATGGTTGTGTATAATACTTATTAGTATAGTGTCAGTATGCAATAATCTAATTTTATTGTATTTTATTGATAAATCCCATCCTGCATGGTACATGACAAAATTTCTTGAATTGATATCAATGATTTATATCATTTCAACACTCATGTATTATGTTTTCAGGAAATTAAATCATGCTAATCATATGGCAATTCATGATCCACTAACGAATACATACAATAGAAGATACTTTATTGACTCATTGAAGAATATATCAAAACACCATGATTTCTCAGTAATAATGTTAGATATTGACAGTTTCAAAAGCATCAATGACAAATGGGGGCATCATATGGGTGATCAAGTCATAGTAATGGTTACCAGAATAATAAAAAAATCCATCAGGAAAGAGGATATATTAGGGCGCTTAGGCGGTGAGGAGTTCGGTATTATCATTAAAGGTAATACTCAAAAGCTCTTGCTATCAATTGCAGAGCGAATCAGAAAAAACATTGAAGAGCAATGCTCGGAAAAATTATTATCGCATGGACCTGAGAAAATAACTGTCAGTATTGGTTGCTTTACTTCAAAAGAGAATAATCTCAGCCCATCTGAAATGTTAGTCAATGCCGATAAAGCGTTATATCAAGCCAAAAGAACCGGAAAAAACAAGGTGATAGTTCACTCAAAATAAACACCTTTTTAAAATACAGCCCCAATAAACTGCAGAATATTATCCCATATAATATCCTGCAGTTCGTAATGCACTATTCGATAATGGGTACTGTTGGCCATTCAATATCCGGTGCAGTTGTTGTATTAACACGGTTCAGCAACACCCGATATTTTTTCCAGGCTTCCAGCAATGAGGTTTCTTCCTCCGTTGCGATCTCCAGATCTACAGCATCCTGAAGTGGCGCTATATGCTCACTGGCTACCTGCATCAGGCTGTTTTTTGTTTCTTCCGCCTCCCGGATCCGGAACAGTTTTTCTGCTTCCGTATCCTTCACCCAGGCTGTGCCGTTCCACTTCTGAAACTCCCCTTCCGGGGATAACCAAGTGACATTTTCCGGTAATGAGCCGAGTTCAGAAATAAATAACGCGTCGCCGGAAGCCACGTCATAAACCGTTTTACCCCGATGATCTTCAACGAGATGCCACGATGCCTCATCACTGTTGAAAACAGCCACGAAACCAGCCGGAATATCTGGCGGTGCAATATAGGTACTGTTTGCAGGCAGACCTGTATGAGGCGGAATATATGCGTCACCTTCACCAATAAATTCATTAGTTCCGGCCAGCAGATTATAAATTTTTATGGTCCGTGGTTGTTCACTCATTCTGAATGCCATTATGCAAGCCTCACAATGTAGTTAAATGCGATGTTTTTGACGGTGTTTTCCGCGTTACCAGCAGCGTTAACGGTGATAGTGTGTCCATGTGAGCCAATCGCAACAGAGTGCGTATGAGCACCAATACCGACAGTATGTGCATGTGCACCTGCGCTTGCAGCAGTACCCGATACAGAGTGCGTATGAGCGCCTGCAGAAGAAGTGTTAACACTGTATTTAGAATAATCAGGTGATCCACTTCCCGGAGCACCACTGGAACCACCTGAAACAAATGTCATCGAATGGGTATGTGCACCGGCTGAAGCAGCCGTACCGCTAACACTGTGTGTATGTGCCCCGGTGTTATTCGTGGATTTAGTGCCGTAATCAAACGACGATGTGGTTTTCGTCCCCAAATCTGTACTGGATGCGCTGGCGCTGTGGGTATGCGATTTAATGCCGTCCTGTTCCTGAGACAATACGGCCCGACCACTGGCAGGTTTGCCCTTAATCGTCCAGCCACGCATATCAGGGATCACGCCTGACGGATAAGCGGCTGCAAGTTTCGGGTAAGCAGATTTGTCAAAAGTCTGCCCCTGCATCAGGGCATAACCAGACGGAACGGTATCTGATGGCCACGGGATTGGTGCGCCGACTGGGTAGCTTTCTGGTGGAAGATTTTTCGAGGTATAAACTTCTGCCCAGTCTTCCTCAAAACCATAACCGTCTCTTGAAGAACGGTAGAACAGACCACCATTTCTGTAATGCGCCTTCATCTGCAGGGTCCGGCAACTTCCGACTCCGGTATAGAAGTTAACCAGAATATAGCTGTCGCCAGAGCGGGTGACATTGTAAGCGCCTGATTCGGCATTCCAGGGAACGCCACCATCCGCATCGGCATATGTATCCGTTGCCCTTCTGGCAAAAGCAGCCACATGCGCGGCGGTTAAAGTGATATCAGTAGAACCATCAAATGGAACACCGGATATTTTTCTTGCAGTCTGAAGTTTTGTAGCAGTTGCAGCATTACCAGTGGTGTTCTGATTACCCGTAGTGTTTACACCTGGAAGGTTAATATTTGCAGAACCGTCGAAAACAACTCCACCGATAGATCTTGCCGTCTGCAATTTCGTGGCTGTACTTGCATTACCATTCAATGAACCAGTTAATCCACCTGTAACAGACAACGGACCTGAAACTGTTCCTCCGGTTGTTGGCAGTGCTCCAATATCTGATGGTGTAGGTTTCTGATGTGAGCTATACATCGTATAAACAACACCATAGGTAACGCTGGAAGGCTTACTCGCTGAATATGTTGGCGAGGTATAAACAGAAACTGACGCATTTGCAGTACAATCCCAATGGATATTTACACTCGTCGCATAATTGCCAATCTCAACGTAAATATCATATGTATCGCCGGATGTGTTGATCCAGGCGAAATTCGTTAATCCGACGGCTGTACGCTTCCACAAAGCCCCGGTAATTCCTTTGGGGTTTCCATTGCCTGCTCGTAGAACCAGTTCTGAAATGCCTGCCTGATGTGGGGAACCGACGTTGTAACCAGCGCCACCAATCAATGCGATGTAAACGATGGAACTCGCTTGTGGCATGGTAACCGTAGCCAGTTTGAACCACCCAGCCCCGCCAGAGAAAGACATCGTTACTGAATTTAAAGTACCAATATCTTTCGGCGTTAATGTTATATCCGCAGTCAATGCTTTTCCGTTAACTTTTCGGTTAGATGGCACCCTGCTATTCGCATTGTCATTGGCTGCTTTAACTGCTTTTGGCGTTGCGGCCAGCGATTCACTGGTGCTATCAACAGCACTGCTAAGTTTCACAACACCTTTAGTTGTAAGGCTTGCGTCTTCCATCGCAACTGCACCGGCAATCTCTTCAGCACGATCAGCAGCAGCTTCCGCACGGGTCGCAGCGGATTCAGCAGTAGTTTTGCTCTGAGATGCTGCCGTCGCACTGCCTGCCGCCTCTGTTGCCTTCGTGGATGCCGTCGTGGCGCTGCTCTTCGCTGCTGACGCTTGTCTGGTCGCCTCATCTTTTGAAGCAGACGCAGATGATGCCGATGACGCCGCCGAACTGGCGGACGATGCGGCAGCCGTTTTTGAGGATTCTGCGCTGGTTTCCGACGCTTTCGCGTTCGTTTCGGATGTCTTCGCTGCGGAAGCAGACCTCGCTGCTGCGCTGGCCTGTTCAGTGGCTTCGCCAGCCTTCGTTGTGGCTGTTGAAGCAGACGATGCGGCGCTTTCTGCCGATTTTCCGGCGGCGGTGGCACTGGCTGAGGCCTGCCCGGCACTTGTTGACGCTGCACTGGCAGACGACGCAGCCGCTGTTTTTGAGCCTGCCGCAGCTGAGGCACTCTGTTCCGCTGCCGTTTCAGAAGACCTGGCGTTTGTCTCAGACGTTTTTGCCGCCTTCGCAGAATTTGCTGCCGCCGTTGCCGAGGAAGCTGCGCTGCCGGCGCTCTTTCACGTTAATCCCGTTCAGATCATCGCTGCCGGGAACGTTCGTCGAGGCATGAAGATACCCCGCGCTCAGCGTGGACTGATGTTCAGACGCCCATGCAGGCGCACCGGATATCCGCTGCCACGGTCAGGCGAAGCATGAAACTCACGCCCTTCACCACCTTCGGCGTATCCCAGCAGGCCAGTACCTGATACTCCCCGCTGTCTGCGGTGACTTCGGCGGTCAGATGCTGCACTGCTGGCGGCGTGACACCATTCACCGTGCCGCTCTGGTCGCCGTCAAAGTGCGCCCCGTTATCCACGATGGCCTCTTTTTCCGGTACATGCTGCACGGCGGTGATGGCATACGTGCCGTCATCGTTCTCACGGATACTCACGCAGCGGAACAGGCGCTGGCGCAGCGTCGGCAGCTTCAGCCCCCACACGCTGTATCCGGCAACGCCGTCAGGAACACGGCTCACTTTTACCTTCACGCCGTCGGTGACGGACTGGACCTCCACGCTGACCGGATTGCCACTTCCGTCAACCAGGCTTATCAGCGTGGTACCGGAGGATGGCAGCGTGATTTCACGGTCGAGCGTCAGCGTCCGGGTCTGGCTGTTCACCGCCAGCACGCGCCCGCCGATGCTGATACCCGCATAGTCATCATCGCAGATTTCAATGACATCCCCCGGTACATGGCGAAGCCCTTCCGCACCCACGCTGAAGTCAGTGTCCAGCACCGGCGTACTGTTCAGCAGCACGCTTTTTAATCCATCCACCGGACCTTCAACCGGCCCCCTTCGCTGATGGCATCGATCACACTCAGCAGCTGCGTGGACTTCAGGTTGTCCTTCGCTTCGCGCGGGGTATGCC
>NZ_JAVUPQ010000116.1:0-5421 GCF_032029835.1 Escherichia sp. AM3
GTCGTGGAGATGGCGATGCTGAATTTGTTGGCTCTGACGTGGGTCGATAATCACCACGTCGCCGTCGGAACCGGGCGCTAATAATCCTTTTTGCGGCCACAGGCCAAACAACCTGGCGGGCATTGCGCTGGTTAATTCAACAAAGCGTTCCGGTGTTATACGTCCCGTCATCACGCCACTGGAAAACAGTAACTGCATGCGGTTTTCCACACCGGGTAAGCCATTTGGGCAGCGACTGAAATCGCCTTTAGAAATTTGCAGGCGTTGAGCCATCGAGAAGGTGCAGTGATCGGTTGCCACCACGTCAATCGCACCATCGCTGATGCCACACCACAGTTTGTCCTGCTCGCGTACGTTACGCAGCGGTGGGCTAAGAATGAACTTCATGCCATCTTCTGTATCGTAACTGCGTTCGTCCAACAGGAGATATTGTGGGCAGGTTTCAACCCAGACTGGCTGGTGATTCGCACGGGCAAGACGCAGATAATCCAGACCTAAGCCGTTAGACAGGTGCACGATATAGAGCGGGGCGTTACCGGCAATTTGTGCCAGGTTAATCATGCGGGCGATGGCTTCCGCTTCGCATTCCAGAGGGCGACTCAAGGCATGATAGCGCGGCGCGGTTAACCCTGCGGCGATAAATTCCGCCCGCTTGCTGGCGATAGCCGCATCATTTTCCGGGTGCACGGTGGTCAGCGCGCCGGATTCATGCAAGCGGCGTAATGCCTGCAAAACCTCGTCATCGTTGAGTTTGTATTGATAGGTTAAATAGAGTTTAAAACTGCTCAGTCCTTCCTCGACCATCATCGGGATTTCGTCGAGGATTGCATGATTAATGTGCTGGATCACACCGTGAAAGCTGTAATCGATGACCGCTTTATGGGCGGCATAACCACGATAAACCTCCAGTTGATGGCGTAACCGACAGCCGTTTGGGCCAAATCCCATATGGTCAATAATGGTTGTTGTACCGCCACACGCAGCTGCGCGGGTACCGGTAAAAAAATCATCACAACTGCGCGCGATGCCGACATCAATATTGAAATGCGTATGGACATCCACGCCGCCAGGGAAAACGTAACAGCCAGTGGCATCAATTTCTTCATACGGGAGCTGCGGCGAAATATTGTTGCCCAACTGGCGAACAATCCCGCTTTCAATCAGCAAATCCTGTTTGGCTTGTCCATCTGCGTTAACGACAGTGCCGTTTTTGATCAATACGCGCATAGCAAACTCCAAAAACCCTCCGGCGAACCGGAGGGGAATAAGTGAAGAGTAATTACTCTGTTGCCAGCCAGCTTAACGGGATTGCAGCGTACATCGCGGCACAGGTCACCAGGTGAGATTTCCAGGTTTTTTCGTTAGGTGCATGCGCTTCAGGTTCTTTACCCGGGCCAAAGCCGATCACCGGAATGCCGTGACGGCCCATGATAGATACGCCGTTAGTTGAGAAGGTCCACTTATCAACAACCGGCGCTTTGCCAAACAGCCCTTCGTAGGCATTCACCAGTGCTTTAACGGTGAAGTGATCTTCTTCCACTTTCCAGGTCGGGAAGTAGCATTCGGTTGGGTAAACCAGGCCAGTCCAGGACGGACGGTCGTAGTTGTACATAGAAACAACCGCGTTAGCTTTCTGTACTGCAGGCAGGGCGCGGATTTCGTCCAGCGCGCCTTCCCAGGTTTCGCCCCAGGTCAGACGACGGTCGATTGAAACTGCGCAGCTGTCTGCTACAGCGCAACGGCTTGGGGATGTGAAGAAGATTTCAGAAATGGTGAGGGTGCCTTTGCCGAGGAATTCGTCATAACCCAGACGTTGGGAGAGTTCTTGTAATTCGCCAAGAATCGGACCCATTTTGAAAATGGCGTTATCACCGCGTTCTGGTGCAGAACCGTGGCAGCTAACACCCTGAACATCAATACGAATTTCCATACGACCGCGCTGACCACGGTATACCTGGCAGTCGGTTGGTTCGGTACTGACCACAAATTCCGGGCGAATGCCGGATTGTTCAATAATGTACTGCCAGCACAGACCGTCGCAGTCTTCTTCCTGCACCGTACCGGTAACCAGCAGGGTATATTCATCTTCCAGACCGAGGTCTTTAATGATTTTACCGGCATAAACCATAGAGGCCATGCCACCTTCCTGGTCGGAAGTACCGCGACCACCAATCAGTTCATCAGTTTCCATGCCTTCGTACGGATCGAAGTCCCAGTTTTTGATGTTGCCAATGCCGACGGTATCGATATGAGCGTCCATTGCCACCAGACGCGGGCCGTGGCCGATATAACCGAGAACGTTGCCCATCGGGTCGATTTCAACTTTATCGAAGCCGACTTTTTCCATCTCTTCTTTAATACGATGTACTACGCGTTTCTAGTCGCAGCGTTCAATGGGAATAGCAACCATGTCGCGCAGGAAGCGAGTCATATCCGCCTGGTAATCTTTTGCTTTTTCAAGAATCAGTTTGAATGGAATATTCTTAGCCATTATTTTTCTCCAGATTTTTTACTCCCCGTTTTGCAGGGAGCAGTTCCAATAGGGTGATTAAGGTGCTACAGCGTGTTTGCCTTCCCAGACAACTTCGCGGTAGTGCTTCACGTCGGTGTCGCCTTCAGTGCTGATAACCAGCACCACGGCATCTTTGTTCAGCGCCAGTTTTTCCATCAGGCTTTGACGTTGCGGGTGATAATGAACCGCTGCGAGAACGCCCAAACCGACAGCGCCGGATTCACCGGAGATGATGCGCGGGTCGTTGCCGTACGGATTACCCAGCACGCGCATACCTAATGCGGCAACGCTGTCCTGGCAGGAGATGAATTGGGTGGCGCAGTTACGTAGGATTTCCCAGCCCAGCGGGTTAGGTTCGCCACAGGCCAGGCCTGCCATGATGGTGGCCATATCACCGCCAACGTTGACGATGTCGCCTTTGACGCCGGAGCGATAAATACAGTCAGCTTTGTCAGGTTCAACAATAATGCTGTGCAGATTTTGCGGGCTATAGACGTCGACCAGATAACCCAGCACACCACCGGCCATTGCTCCGACACCGGCTTGCAGCAGAACGTGCGTCGGGGTTACGCCCATTTCACGCATTTGCTCGACGGCTTCATCTGCCAGGGTTGCGTAGCCTTGCATGATCCAGGTTGGGATTTTGGTGTAACCTTCCCATGCCGTGTCCTGTACCACTTCCCAGCCGTGCTGCTGCGCGTGTTGCATGGTCAGGCGAACGGTATCGTCATAGTTCATATCCGTGACGATGCACTCGGCACCGAGGTTCAGAATGGCGTCAACGCGTTCCTGAGCAGAACCTTTCGGCATGTAAATCACCGCATTCTGTCCGAGTTGCTGTGCTGCCCACGCCACACCGCGCCCGTGGTTGCCGTCGGTGGTGGTCGCGAAAGTCATTTTTTCGCCGATGGCATTTTTCAGGTGCTCAAATGACAGCGTTTCGATATCAAGATGATATTTTTCACACAATAATTGAGCGATGGCGTACGCACCGCCAAGCATTTTGAAGGCGTTCAGACCGAATCGTTTTGATTCGTCTTTGACGAGAATTTTCTTCACACCAAAAAGGTTTGCGAGATCGTCCAGCGCACAAAGCGGTGTTGGGCGATAACCAGCTATTTTCTGGTGGAACTGGCGCGCCAGTTTGGCCTGGCTTTGCGAAAAGAGCGGTGATGTTTCGCCGTTGAAAAATTTGTTATCGGCGATATCAATCTTCAATGAGAAAACGGACATATCCTATCCTTTTGGCCTCTGGAAATAGAGGGCCGACCAGCTGATCGGCCCGAGGGGTTATTTCACGCGTTCTTGCGCTTCTTTCAGCAGTTGCTCGAGCAGTGCACCTGGTTTGGCGTATTTACGGGACAGGATCATCGCGGCGATGATATAAGGCTTCCAGCTGGCTTCTTTGTAGGTAGCGATACGGTATTTTTCGAATACGCCTTCAGTCACTTCACCTTCTTTACAGGATACGCCGCTGATATCAGCTGGCAGGCAGTGCATGTACAGGGCTTCGCCATCACGGGTCAGTTCCATCATCTCTTCAGTACAATGCCAGTCTTTGTGTTGCGCGTTCTGTGCCAGACACTGTTTTTCCAGTGCTTTTAAGCCTTCGTGATCGTTCGCACGCAGCAATTCAGTACGCTCTTCCATCACTTTGTAAGGTGCCCATGACTTCGGATAAACGATGTCTGCGTCTTTGAAGGCTTCTTCCATGCTGGTGACCTGACGGAAGCTACCACCGGAGGCTTTAGCATTGTTTTTCGCCACTTCAACCACATCCGGGATCAGGTCGTAGCCTTCCGGATGGGCCAGGGTGACATCCATACCGAAGCGAGTCATCAGACCGATGATGCCTTGTGGTACAGAGAGCGGTTTGCCATAGCTTGGAGAGTAGGCCCAGGTCATGGCGATTTTTTTACCTTTCAGGTTTTCCAGTGAACCAAAGTGTTCACGTAACCACGCGAGGTCAGCCATTGACTGAGTCGGGTGGTCAATATCGCATTGCAGGTTCACTAAAGCCGGACGCTGTGGCAGTACACCCTGCTTGTAACCGTCATCAAGTGCAGCGCCAACTTCACGCATATAGGCGTTGCCTGCGCCCAGATACATATCGTCGCGAATACCAATAGCGTCGGCGCAGAAGGAGATCATATTGGCGGTTTCACGCACGGTTTCGCCGTGAGCGATTTGTGATTTGCCTTCGTCGAGATCTTGTTGTGCAAGGCCGAGCAGGTTAAGCGCGGAAGCATAAGAGAAGCGGGTACGGGTGGAGTTGTCGCGGAATACGGAAATACCTAATCCACTATTAAAGACTTTGGTTGAGATGTTTTCAGCACGCAGTGCTTTTAATGCTGCGGCAACGTCCAGTACTTGTTTCAGTTCATCTGGCGTCTGTTCCCACGTTAACAAAAAATCTTTCTCGTGAAGGTGAGAGGTCAGCGAATTGATATCCTTAATCAGCTCATTAACAGTTTTCATCATAAAGTCCCGGTAGTGGAATGACTGGCAAAGTGGTTTATTTCACTGTGACTTGCCAAAGTGATTGGTGTTTTCACAGCTATACCTGGGACTAACAATAAGTGTGCCAGAATTATCCGCGCGGCTGCAAAAGACTAATTTGACGGATAATGTGTGGGGTTGATCACAAATTGATGCCAGCTTCTGGTTGTTTGTAAAATACGAAAACGTTTGGCTTTTTTTATCGCGTTATTTATTTGCTGCTAAGTATCAGAAATAAGATAAAGGGGCAGGCTATCTCTCTTCAGTTTGATAAACTCACCGCCGTAATTCTCATATTGATATAGAAATGTGATATCTCTTCCATAATTTCATTAGAAAATGATAAAAATCTTATGTTTTTATCAAAGCCAATTTCGCCTGAGTTAATATCATCATGATCTGTGAACCAT
>NZ_JAVUPQ010000117.1:0-5387 GCF_032029835.1 Escherichia sp. AM3
TTGTGGATTATACCTGTCGCACGCCACCATGCAAGCGCCAGCTTGCTCGCACCTCGCTAAGTGCTGAAATTTTCAGCATTGCATACAGCGATGTGTAACCTTTGTCACACTCCAGGCACCCCGCCCTGCCATGCTCTACACTTCCCAAACAACACCAGAGAAGGACCAAAAAATGTCGATGATAAAAAGCTATGCCGCAAAAGAAGCGGGCGGAGAACTGGAAGTTTATGAGTACGATCCCGGTGAGCTGAGGCCACAAGATGTTGAAGTGCAGGTGGATTACTGCGGGATCTGCCATTCCGATCTGTCGATGATCGATAACGAATGGGGATTTTCACAATATCCGCTGGTTGCCGGGCATGAGGTGATTGGGCGCGTGGTGGCACTCGGGAGCGCCGCGCAGGATAAAGGTTTGCAGGTCGGTCAGCGTGTCGGGATTGGCTGGACGGCGCGTAGCTGTGGTCACTGCGACGCCTGTATTAGCGGTAATCAGATCAACTGCGAGCAAGGTGCGGTGCCGACGATTATGAATCGCGGTGGCTTTGCCGAGAAGTTGCGTGCGGACTGGCAATGGGTGATTCCACTGCCAGAAAATATTGATATCGAGTCCGCCGGGCCGCTGTTGTGCGGCGGTATCACGGTCTTTAAACCACTGTTGATGCACCATATCACTGCTACCAGCCGCGTTGGGGTAATTGGTATTGGCGGGCTGGGGCATATCGCTATAAAACTTCTGCACGCAATGGGATGCGAGGTGACAGCCTTTAGTTCTAATCCGGCGAAAGAGCAGGAAGTGCTGGCGATGGGTGCCGATAAAGTGGTGAATAGCCGCGATCCGCAGGCACTGAAAGCACTGGCGGGGCAGTTTGATCTCATTATCAACACCGTCAACGTCAGCCTCGACTGGCAGCCCTATTTTGAGGCGCTGACCTATGGCGGTAATTTCCATACGGTCGGTGCGGTTCTCACGCCGCTGTCTGTTCCGGCCTTTACGTTAATTGCGGGCGATCGCAGCGTCTCTGGTTCTGCTACCGGCACGCCTTATGAGCTGCGTAAGCTGATGCGTTTTGCCGCCCGCAGCAAGGTTGCGCCGACCACCGAACTGTTCCCGATGTCGAAAATTAACGACGCCATCCAGCATGTGCGCGACGGTAAGGCGCGTTACCGCGTGGTGTTGAAAGCCGATTATTGAAAATCATTCGCAGCGCTGATCTGAGGCGCTGCCCTCTTTCGCACATATTCTGTTTTGTCGTATCGCCAGCACAGCCTGCCGACATTGTTCGGTGACATTGGCAATATCATGGTTGATATCAATGCGCACAATATCCTGTTCATCTGCTTGTGGACGCTCCAGTGCCTCAAACTGACTTTTTAGTAACGCTACCGGCATAAAATGCCCAGCCCGACGCTGCATTCGCGCGAGAATAGTTTCATAGTCGCCATCTAACCAGAGGAAATGAACATGGGGGCTACCCTTGCGTAAAATATCACGATACTGTTTTTTTAATGATGAACAGACAATAAATCCTGTTTCATTCTTTTTATAAAGACTGTATGAAGCATCATTTAAGCGTTCCAGCCAGGGAAGTCGATCTTCATCAGATAATGGAATACCCTGCGACATTTTATCTATATTTTTGGCTGGATGAAGATCGTCACCATCAATAAATTTAGCAGATAATAACGCGGCAACCTTGCTACCAATTAATGTTTTACCACTCCCTGAAACGCCCATCAAAATAAAGCTTTCACCCGCCATTTAAAATCTCCTGAATCATCTTACCTGCTGCGATACTACGCCTGGCGGCATAATAATTTCACGTTTTTTTATTTCTACTGATAAGAATTACAAGGCACATCACGTTATGCGTAACATAGTAATGTAACAATTTTCTGACGTGATCTTCATCACAAATAATGACAGTTAAAACCGCTTAAATGCTTCCGAGGTGTCTACCTGACCAGTGAGGAATTTATGCAAGTGAAAACACAGTCCTGCGTTGTTGCGGGCAAGAAAACTGTTGCCGTTACCGAGCAGACGATAGATTGGAATAATAATGGAACATTAGTACAAATAACCCGAGGTGGAATTTGCGGTTCCGATTTACATTATTATCAGGAAGGAAAAGTAGGTAATTTCATGATAAAGGCACCGATGGTGTTAGGTCATGAAGTTATCGGTAAAGTTATTCATAGCGACTCATCAGAATTACATGAAGGGCAAACGGTAGCCATTAATCCGTCTAAACCGTGCGGTCACTGCAAATACTGCATTGAACATAACGAGAATCAGTGTACAGATATGCGTTTTTTTGGCAGTGCCATGTATTTCCCTCATGTTGATGGTGGTTTTACCCGTTATAAAATGGTCGAAACGTCGCAATGTGTCCCTTATCCGGCCAAAGCTGACGAAAAGGTTATGGCTTTTGCCGAACCTTTAGCCGTCGCGATTCATGCCGCACATCAGGCCGGCGAGTTACAGGGCAAGCGAGTATTTATTTCCGGTGTTGGACCCATTGGCTGCCTGATTGTCAGTGCAGTGAAAACACTGGGGGCCGCGGAAATTGTCTGTGCTGATGTGAGTCCCCGTTCCCTTTCGCTGGGCAAAGAGATGGGGGCGGATGTGCTCGTAAACCCACAACACGACGACATGGATCACTGGAAAGCGGAAAAAGGCTATTTCGATGTCAGCTTTGAAGTGTCCGGTCATCCTTCATCAGTGAATACCTGTCTGGAGGTCACTCGTGCACGCGGCGTAATGGTGCAGGTAGGTATGGGAGGCGCGATGGCAGAATTCCCAATGATGACGTTGATTGGTAAGGAGATTTCACTCAGAGGCTCTTTCCGTTTTACCAGCGAATTTAATACCGCAGTGTCATGGCTGGCGAATGGCGTTATCAATCCACTGCCTTTACTGAGTGCTGAATATCCCTTCACTGACCTGGAAGAGGCGCTACGTTTCGCCGGTGATAAAACCCAGGCAGCAAAAGTCCAGCTTGTTTTCTAAGAGATAAATAAAGGAATAATACAATGAACGATCTATTTTCACTGGCAGGAAAAAATATCTTGATTACCGGTTCAGCACAGGGCATTGGCTTTTTACTGGCAACCGGCCTGGGTAAATATGGCGCACAAATAATTATTAATGATATTACTGCCGAACGCGCAGAACTTGCTGTAGAAAAACTCCACCAGGAGGGTATTCAGGCCGTTGCCGCACCTTTTAATGTTACTCATAAACATGAAATTGATGCCGCCGTTGAACATATCGAAAAGGACATCGGCCCCATTGATGTGCTGGTGAATAACGCCGGTATCCAGCGCCGTCATCCTTTTACTGAGTTCCCTGAACAAGAGTGGAATGATGTGATCGCAGTAAACCAGACCGCCGTGTTCCTGGTATCGCAAGCGGTAACTCGTCACATGGTTGAACGCAAGGCAGGTAAAGTTATTAATATTTGCTCGATGCAAAGCGAACTGGGACGTGACACCATCACCCCTTATGCCGCATCGAAAGGGGCGGTAAAAATGCTCACCCGCGGCATGTGCGTCGAGCTGGCGCGCCACAATATTCAGGTCAACGGTATTGCGCCGGGCTATTTCAAAACAGAAATGACTAAAGCACTGGTTGAGGACGAAGCCTTCACCGCCTGGTTGTGCAAACGGACCCCCGCCGCACGCTGGGGAGATCCGCAGGAACTGATTGGTGCTGCGGTGTTCCTTTCTTCAAAAGCCTCTGATTTCGTAAACGGCCACCTGTTGTTTGTTGATGGCGGCATGTTAGTGGCTGTTTAACAGCCCCCCCCTACGTGCAGCGCGAAAGCGCTGCTTTTCTGGCACTAATAAGAGATAAAGACTATGCCATTAATCATTATTGCGGCAGGCGTCGCGCTGCTTCTTATCCTGATGATCGTCTTTAAAGTTAACGGCTTTATTGCCCTCGTTCTGGTAGCTGCCGTCGTCGGATTTGCCGAAGGGATGGATGCACAGGCCGTCCTGCACTCTATACAAAATGGTATCGGCAGCACGCTCGGCGGGCTGGCAATGATCCTCGGTTTCGGGGCCATGTTAGGCAAGCTGATTTCTGATACGGGTGCGGCACAACGTATCGCCACTACGCTGATTGCTACTTTTGGTAAAAAACGCGTGCAATGGGCGCTAGTGATCACCGGTCTGGTTGTGGGCCTCGCCATGTTTTTTGAAGTGGGTTTTGTCCTGCTGTTGCCGTTGGTATTTACCATCGTAGCATCATCAGGATTACCCCTGTTGTATGTTGGCGTACCAATGGTAGCAGCGCTCTCTGTAACCCACTGTTTTCTGCCGCCACATCCAGGGCCTACTGCCATCGCGACTATCTTTGAGGCTAATCTCGGAACGACTTTACTGTATGGATTTATCATTACCATTCCGACAGTTATTGTCGCAGGACCGCTGTTTTCTAAACTGCTAACTCGCTTTGAGAAAGCACCACCGGAAGGCTTATTTAATCCTCATCTGTTTAGCGAAGAGGAGATGCCCTCCTTCTGGAACAGTATTTTCGCTGCCGTGATCCCGGTCATCCTGATGGCTATCGCCGCCGTTTGTGAAATTACGTTACCGAAAACTAACACCGTGCGCCTCTTCTTTGAATTTGTCGGTAACCCTGCCGTTGCGCTGTTTATTGCCATTGTTATTGCGATTTTCACACTGGGCCGACGTAATGGACGCACCATCGAGCAAATCATGGATATCATTGGGGATTCTATAGGCGCTATCGCGATGATTGTGTTTATTATCGCTGGCGGCGGCGCGTTTAAGCAGGTATTAGTAGATAGCGGTGTCGGGCACTATATTTCACACTTAATGACCGGAACTACACTTTCGCCGTTATTGATGTGCTGGACTGTTGCGGCGCTGTTGCGTATCGCTCTGGGCTCTGCCACCGTCGCGGCCATTACCACCGCGGGTGTGGTGTTGCCGATTATCAACGTTACCCATGCCGATCCCGCTTTAATGGTACTGGCAACCGGTGCGGGCAGCGTGATCGCGTCACACGTAAACGACCCTGGCTTCTGGCTATTTAAAGGGTATTTTAATCTGACGGTTGGTGAAACGTTGCGTACCTGGACGGTGATGGAAACCCTTATTTCTATTATGGGTTTGCTGGGCGTGTTAGCCATTAACGCCGTATTGCACTGAAAGAATAAAATATTGTGATGTAGTTTCGGGGGAAGATTGAAGATTCCCCCGACGTTGGGAGAAGTTATGCGCAATCACAGAATTTCTTTACAGGATATCGCTACGCTGGCTGGCGTAACAAAAATGACCGTGAGTCGTTATATCCGCTCGCCGAAAAAGGTGGCAAAGGAAACAGGCGAGCGCATCGCCAAAATTATGGAAGAGATCAA
>NZ_JAVUPQ010000118.1:0-5378 GCF_032029835.1 Escherichia sp. AM3
CCTTAACGCTCTCCATCTTCGAGCCAGCACTCATTATTACGATGGCACTGATCGTCCTGTTTATTGTCGTGTCGGTACTCCAACCTCTTCTTCAACTTAACTCAATGATTAATTAAGGAAAGCATATGCGCGCAACGGATAAGCAACGCGGTTTTACATTACTGGAAATTATGGTGGTGATCGTCATTATCGGCGTACTTGCCAGCCTGGTGGTTCCTAACCTAATGGGCAATAAAGAAAAGGCGGATAAGCAAAAAGCCGTCAGCGATATTGTGGCGCTGGAAAACGCCCTTGATATGTACAAACTCGACAATCATCACTATCCAACCACAAATCAGGGGCTTGAATCCTTAGTAGAAGCGCCGACACTGCCACCGCTGGCCGCAAACTATAACAAGGAAGGTTATATCAAGCGTCTGCCTGCCGATCCCTGGGGCAATGATTATGTCCTCGTTAATCCTGGTGAACATGGTGCATACGATCTGCTTTCAGCAGGGCCCGATGGTGAAATGGGAACCGAGGACGACATCACCAACTGGGGTTTGAGCAAGAAGAAAAAGTAAGTCAGCGATGAATCAGCAACGCGGGTTTACCCTGCTGGAGATGATGCTGGTGCTGGCGCTGGTCGCTATCACGGCAAGCGTGGTGCTCTTCACATATGGCCGGGAGGATGTCGCCAGCACTCGTGCGCGCGAAACAGCGGCGCGGTTTACCGCTGCACTTGAATTAGCCATCGACCGCGCCACGCTCAGTGGTCAGCCTGTCGGTATCCATTTCTCTGATTCAGCATGGCGCATTATGGTACCGGGCAAAACACCATCAGCCTGGCGCTGGGTTCCATTACAAGAAGATGCCGCAGACGAGAGCCAAAATGACTGGGATGAAGAACTCTCAATTCATCTTCAGCCATTTAAACCTGATGACAGCAACCAGCCACAGGTTGTGATTCTGGCCGACGGACAAATCACGCCCTTCTCTTTGTTGATGGCTAACGCCGGGACCGGTGAGCCGCTCCTGACGTTAGTCTGTTCAGGCTCATGGCCCCTGGATCAAACGCTCGCCAGAGATACCCGCCCATGAACAAACAATCAGGGATGACACTGCTTGAAGTCTTACTGGCGATGAGTATTTTCACCGCTGTTGCTCTGACTTTAATGAGCAGTATGCAAGGGCAACGAAATGCCATCGAGCGAATGCGTAACGAGACGCTGGCATTGTGGATAGCGGATAACCAGCTTCAGTCACAAGATTCATTCGGCGAGGAAAACACGTCCAGTTCTGGCAAAGAGTTAATAAATGGCGAAGAGTGGAACTGGCGCAGCGATATCCACTCAAGCAAAGACGGCACGCTTCTGGAACGCACCATAACGGTGACATTACCCAGCGGTCAGACAACCTCGCTTACGCGTTATCAAAGCATCGATAATAACTCCGGGCAGGCACAAGATGATTAATCGCCAGCAGGGTTTCACATTGCTGGAGGTCATGGCGGCGCTGGCGATTTTCTCAATGCTTAGCGTGCTGGCGTTTATGATTTTTTCGCAAGCTTCCGAGTTGCATCAACGCTCACAGAAAGAAATCCAGCAGTTCAATCAGCTACAGCGCACCATCACCATTCTTGATAACGATCTCCTGCAACTGGTCGCCCGGAGGAATCGGAGTACGGACAAAATCATGGTGTTGGGTGAAGAAGCTATTTTTACCACGCAAAGTCGCGATCCGCTGGCTCCTCTCAGTGAAGCACAAACCTTACTCACTGTTCACTGGTATCTGCGAAATCATACGCTCTACCGTGCTGTTCGTACTTCTGTGGATGGCAGGAAGGATCAACCCGCCCAGGCGATGCTGGAACATGTCGAGAGCTTTCTTCTGGAAAGTAACAGCGGGGAAAGCCAGGAACTTCCTCTCTCAGTCACGTTACATCTGCAGACTCAGCAATATGGGGGGTTACAGCGCCGTTTTGCATTACCTGAGCAGTTAGCGAGAGAAGAGTCGCCAGCTCAGACGCAGGCCGGGAATAATAACCATGAATAATGAACAACGCGGCGTCGCGCTGCTCATTGTACTCATGTTACTGGCGCTCATGGCTGCTCTGGCAGCAGACATGACGCTCAGTTTTCACAGCCAGCTTCAGCGAACCCGCCAGGTAAACCATCATCTGCAACGGCAATATGATATTGAACTGGCGGAGAAACTTGCGCTTGCCAGCCTCACCCAGGACGTTAAAGATAACGACAGACAGACCACGTTGCAGCAGTACTGGGCACAGCCACAACAGTTGCAGCTGGAAGATGGCAATACAGTGAAGTGGCAGTTACGCGATGCCCAGCACTGTTTTAATCTCAATGCGTTAGCAAAAATCTCTGACGACCCGCTGGCTTCCCCTGATTTCCCCGCCCAGGTATTCAGTGCGCTGCTGATTAACGCCGGTATCGATCGCGGAAACACCGATGAGATCGTGCAATCAATCGCTGACTATATTGATGTCGATGACTCACCACGCTTTCACGGCGCAGAAGATAGCTTTTACCAAAGCCAGACGCCGCCCCGGCATAGTGCCAATCAGATGCTTTTTCTGACTGGCGAATTACGTCAGATAAAAGGCATAACCGAAAACATCTATCAGCGGCTTATCCCGTATGTCTGCGTTCTCCCGACCACGGAACTTAGCATCAATCTTAATATGCTAACGGAGAACGATATTCCGCTCTTCAGAGCGTTATTCCTCAATAACATCACGGATGCTGACGCTCGGGTCTTATTGCAAAAAAGGCCGAGGGAAGGCTGGCTAACCACGGATGCATTTCTTTACTGGGCGCAGCAGGATTTCTCCGGTGTGAAGCCACTGGTTGCTCAGGTGAAAAGGCATCTCTTTCCCTATAGCCGCTATTTTACGCTGAGTACGGAAAGTATCAGCGACGAACAATCCCAGGGATGGCAAAGCCATATTTTTTTCAACCGTAAACAGCAGAGCGCCCAAATCTATCGGCGTACGCTGCAACTCTACTAATCATAAGGATCGTGATGCCTGAATCGTTGATGGTCATACGTTCTTCCTCGACGCTGCGTAAGCATTGGGAATGGATGACGTTCTCCGCAGATAGCGTATCTTCGGTACATACGCTCACGGACGATCTTCCGCTGGAGTCGCTGGCCGATCAGCCCGGTGCCGGAAATGTTCATCTTTTGATCCCACCAGAGGGCCTTTTATATCGTTCCCTCACGCTGCCCAACGCCAAATACAAACTCACCGCACAAACATTACAATGGCTGGCAGAGGAGACGTTACCCGACAACACCCAGGACTGGCACTGGACGGTTGTCGATAAACAAAACGAAAGTGTCGAGGTGATAGGCATTCAGTCGGAGAAACTCAGTCGCTATCTTGAGCGTTTACATACTGCCGGACTCAACGTGACGCGGGTTTTGCCAGATGGCTGCTATCTTCCCTGGGAAGTAGATAGCTGGACTCTGGTTAACCAGCAAACAAGCTGGCTCATTCGCAGTGCCGCACATGCCTTCAACGAACTGGATGAACACTGGTTACAGCATCTTGCTGCCCAGTTTCCGCCTGAGAATATGCTTTGTTATGGTGTAGTACCTCACGGCGTTGCAGCGGCCAATCCACTTATCCAGCATCCTGAAATACCATCACTGAGTTTGTATTCTGCCGATATTGCATTCCAGCGCTATGACATGCTGCATGGTATTTTTCGTAAACAGAAAACTGTAAGCAAATCGGGAAAATGGCTCGCCCGCCTGGCAGTAAGCTGTCTCGTTCTCGCCATTCTTTCTTTTGTTGGCAGCCGGAGCATCGCGCTCTGGCATACGCTTAAGATTGAAGATCAACTTCAGCAACAACAGCAAGAAACCTGGCAACGTTATTTCCCGCAGATCAAACGCACCCACAATTTTCGTTTTTACTTTAAGCAGCAACTCGCTCAGCAATATCCTGAAGCTGTGCCGTTGCTCTATCATTTACAAACACTTCTGCTGGAACACCCTGAACTGCAGTTAATGGAGGCGAACTATAGCCAGAAGCAAAAGTCGCTGACCTTAAAAATGAGTGCTAAGAGTGAAGCTAATATCGATCGTTTCTGTGAGTTAACACAGTCCTGGCTTCCGATGGAAAAAACAGAAAAAGATCCGGTCAGTGGTGTATGGACAGTAAGGAACTCAGGGAAATGATTAAATCATGGTGGGCAGAAAAATCCACATCGGAAAAACAGATCGTTGCGGCACTGGCGGTTCTCTCGCTCGGCGTTTTTTGTTGGCTTGGGGTGATAAAACCGATAGATACCTACATTGCAGAGCATCAGTCCCACGCGCAAAAAATTAAGAAGGACATCAAATGGATGCAGGATCAAGCGAGCACCCATGGTTTACTCGGTCATCCTGCGCTTACGCAGCCCATCAAAAATATCCTTCTCGAGGAAGCAAAACGTGAGAATTTGGCTATCACGCTGGAAAACGGCCCGGACAATACTCTGACAATTCATCCTGTCACAGCTCCCCTCGAAAACGTCTCCCGCTGGCTCACTACGGCACAGGTAACATACGGTATTGTTATTGAAGACCTTCAGTTTACTCTTGCCGGAAACGAAGAGATCACCCTCAGGCATTTGTCCTTCAGGGAGCAACAATAATGACAATGCTACTGCCGCTCTTCATTCTGGTTGGTTTTATTGCAGGTTATTTTGTTAATGCCATCGCCTATCACCTCTCGCCGTTGGAGGATAAAACGGCGTTAACGTTTCGCCAGGTATTGGTTCATTTCAGGCAAAAAAAATATGCCTGGCATGATACAGTGCCCCTGATACTTTGTGTTGCTGCTGCTATCGCCTGCGCCCTGGCACCTTTCACGCCCATCGTGACTGGCGCACTCTTTCTCTATTTCTGTTTCGTACTCACGCTCAGTGTTATTGATTTTCGCACTCAGCTCCTGCCCGACAAACTCACCTTACCGCTGCTCTGGCTTGGCTTGGTATTTAATGCGCAGTATGGATTAATTGATTTACATGATGCGGTTTACGGCGCGGTAGCGGGCTATGGGGTGCTGTGGTGTGTTTACTGGGGCGTCTGGTTAGTTTGTCACAAAGAGGGATTGGGCTACGGTGATTTCAAGCTACTGGCCGCTGCAGGCGCATGGTGTGGCTGGCAAACGTTGCCAATGATACTGCTGATTGCCTCGCTGGGTGGCATTGGTTACGCCATCGTTTCACAACTTCTGCAACGCCGGACTATAACCACTATCGCATTCGGCCCGTGGCTTGCGCTCGGCAGCATGATAAACCTGGGGTATCTGGCCTGGATCTCTTATTAACCGGGAGGGTTCTCCCTCCCGACACGGCTCAACCTTCTTCGCGGATCTGTGCTTG
>NZ_JAVUPQ010000119.1:0-5133 GCF_032029835.1 Escherichia sp. AM3
ACAAATAGCATAGACGCCAGGTTTGACGTTTCTCACACAACCAGGAAAGAATAACTTCTCTTCTCGTAGACATAGAACTTCCTGTTTTAATTATTGATTATCCTTAATCATAAAAATAATGTATGTATTTATTAATTAAATACATATTACTAATATAAATAAATTTTGCTTGATTCATGCAAGCGGCATTAATACTATTTATACTAACGTCAATATACAACCCACCCAATCTATTTTATTAGAACATACATCGTGCCCACACTACGTTTCCCCTTCCATCTGGCGAATCATAATAAAGATGCTGCCATCAATATATTGATTATATTTATAAGCATAGGGTCGATTATTTTTAATGTGAATTATTTCCATACAACTATAGTTAAAAATGGACAGATCATTAATCAACCAACAAACGCATTTCAGTCTGATTTCAGCCTTGCCGCTTTATGGCGTAACGAAAATCATGCTGGGGTAAAAGATGCAAATCCCGTGGCAGTTAATCAGGAAACACCTAAGCTCTCTATAGCGCTTAATGGCATTGTACTCACATCGAATGATGAGACTTCTTTTGTCTTAATTAATGAGGGGAGCGAACAAAAGCGATACTCCCTCAACGAAGCCCTTGAGTCAGCGCCGGGAACGTTTATTAGAAAAATAAATAAAACCAGCGTTGTGTTTGAAACTCACGGGCATTACGAAAAAGTAACTCTCCATCCAGGGCTACCTGACATCATCAAGCAGCCTGATTCAGAAAGTCAAAATGTACTCGCTGATTATATTATCGCCACGCCTATACGTGATGGAGAACAGATATACGGGCTTCGATTGAACCCTCGTAAGGGCCTCAATGCATTTACCACCAGCTTGCTACAACCAGGGGATATCGCCCTCAGGATCAATAATCTTTCGCTGACCCACCCTGATGAGGTTTCACAGGCATTAAGTTTACTGCTAACTCAACAAAGTGCTCAGTTTACAATTCGTCGCAACGGCGTACCCCGCTTGATAAATGTTTCCGTCGGGGAACTTACAGGAATGAATGGACTGCGTCATGAAAGGACTCAATAAAATCACCTGCTGCTTGCTGGCAGCACTACTCATGCCTTGTGCAGGACACGCTGAGAACGAACAATACGGCGCGAACTTCAATAACGCCGATATCCGCCAGTTCGTGGAAATAGTGGGTCAGCATCTTGGCAAAACGATCCTGATCGACCCTTCGGTACAGGGAACCATTTCCGTACGCAGTAATGATACGTTTAGCCAACAGGAGTACTACCAGTTCTTTTTAAGTATTCTTGATCTTTACGGTTATTCCGTGATCACGCTGGACAATGGTTTTCTGAAAGTGGTTCGCTCAGCTAATGTAAAAACATCGCCAGGGATGATTGCTGACAGTTCTCGTCCAGGCGTAGGTGATGAGTTGGTCACCCGAATTGTACCGCTTGAGAACGTTCCTGCTCGTGACCTGGCCCCCCTGCTCCGCCAGATGATGGATGCGGGTAGCGTCGGTAATGTTGTGCATTATGAACCCTCCAACGTTCTTATTCTGACCGGTCGTGCCTCCACCATTAATAAACTGATTGAAGTCATAAAGCGCGTTGATGTCATCGGCACAGAGAAGCAGCAAATTATTCATCTGGAATATGCGTCAGCGGAAGATCTCGCCGAGATTCTTAATCAATTAATCAGCGAAAGCCACGGTAAAAGCCAGATGCCAGCCCTCCTCTCCGCGAAGATTGTGGCGGATAAGCGAACCAACTCTCTTATCATCAGTGGACCGGAAAAAGCACGCCAGCGCATCACTTCATTACTGAAAAGCCTTGATGTCGAAGAGAGCGAGGAAGGAAATACCCGGGTTTATTACCTGAAATATGCTAAAGCCACGAATCTGGTGGAAGTGCTAACCGGTGTTTCCGAAAAGCTGAAAGATGAAAAAGGGAATGCGCGTAAGCCCTCCTCTTCTGGCGCGATGGATAACGTCGCCATTACCGCCGATGAACAGACTAACTCTCTGGTCATTACCGCTGACCAGTCCGTCCAGGAAAAACTCGCCACGGTAATTGCGCGTCTGGACATTCGCCGTGCACAGGTGCTGGTTGAGGCAATCATCGTTGAAGTTCAGGATGGAAATGGACTAAACCTCGGCGTGCAATGGGCGAATAAAAACGTTGGCGCACAGCAATTTACCAATACCGGATTACCGATTTTTAACGCTGCGCAAGGTGTGGCTGATTATAAAAAGAATGGTGGGATCACCAGCGCGAATCCTGCCTGGGATATGTTTAGCGCCTACAATGGCATGGCCGCAGGCTTCTTCAATGGCGACTGGGGAGTACTGCTTACCGCGCTGGCCAGTAACAATAAAAATGACATCCTCGCCACCCCAAGCATCGTAACGCTGGATAATAAACTCGCGTCCTTCAACGTGGGGCAGGATGTGCCGGTGCTATCCGGGTCACAGACCACTTCAGGGGATAACGTCTTTAATACCGTCGAACGCAAAACGGTGGGGACAAAACTCAAAGTTACTCCGCAGGTCAATGAAGGCGACGCGGTGTTGCTCGAAATAGAGCAGGAAGTCTCCAGCGTTGACTCTTCCTCTAACTCGACGCTCGGCCCGACGTTTAATACCCGTACTATTCAAAACGCCGTGCTGGTCAAAACCGGTGAAACGGTGGTCCTGGGCGGATTGCTGGATGATTTTTCTAAAGAGCAAGTGTCAAAGGTTCCTCTGCTTGGCGATATTCCTTTAGTGGGGCAACTCTTCCGCTATACCTCCACCGAGCGCGCTAAACGCAACCTGATGGTATTTATCCGTCCGACGATTATCCGTGACGATGATGTTTATCGCTCACTGTCAAAAGAGAAATACACCCGTTACCGTCAGGAGCAACAACAGCGGATCGACGGGAAATCAAAAGCGCTGGTTGGCTCGGAAGATTTGCCGGTGCTGGATGAAAACACGTTCAACAGTCACGCCCCTGCGCCATCGTCACGGTGAGGCATTCATATGAGAATTCACTCACCGTACCCCGCCAGTTGGGCGCTGGCACAACGAATTGGTTATCTCTATTCAGAGGGCGAGATTATTTATCTCGCCGATACGCCATTCGAGCGGTTACTCGATATTCAACGTCAGGTTGGCCAGTGCCAGACCATGACCAGCTTGTCACAGGCTGATTTTGAAGCTCGGCTGGAAGCGGTATTCCATCAGAATACCGGTGAGTCGCAACAGATTGCGCAGGATATCGATCAATCCGTCGATCTTCTCTCGCTTTCGGAAGAGATGCCCGCAAATGAAGATCTCCTGAATGAAGATTCAGCGGCACCGGTTATCCGCTTGATCAATGCGATTTTGAGTGAGGCCATCAAAGAAATCGCCTCTGATATCCACATTGAAACCTATGAAAAAACAATGTCGATCCGTTTTCGCATCGACGGCGTTTTGCGGACAATTTTACAGCCAAACAAAAAACTGGCGGCACTGCTTATCTCCCGAATTAAGGTCATGGCTCGTCTTGATATCGCCGAAAAACGTATTCCACAGGATGGAAGAATTAGTTTGCGTATCGGGCGACGTAACATAGATGTCCGCGTATCCACACTGCCGTCCATCTATGGTGAACGCGCCGTACTCCGCCTGCTGGATAAAAACAGCCTCCAGCTTTCATTGAACAACCTGGGGATGACGGCAGCGGATAAGCAGGATTTAGAAAATCTCATTCAGCTTCCGCACGGTATTATCCTGGTGACAGGGCCGACAGGCTCCGGTAAAAGCACCACGCTCTACGCCATCCTTTCGGCGCTGAATACTCCCGGCCGCAATATTCTGACGGTAGAAGATCCCGTGGAATATGAGCTGGAAGGCATTGGGCAAACGCAGGTGAATACCCGTGTGGATATGTCTTTCGCTCGCGGCCTGCGCGCCATACTTCGCCAGGATCCGGATGTCGTCATGGTGGGGGAAATTCGTGATACAGAAACCGCGCAGATTGCGGTTCAGGCCTCGCTCACCGGCCATCTGGTACTCTCAACACTCCACACTAACAGTGCATCAGGCGCAGTGACCCGGCTCCGCGACATGGGCGTCGAATCATTCCTGCTTTCGTCTTCCCTGGCAGGGATTATCGCGCAACGTCTGGTTCGTCGCCTGTGTCCGCAATGCCGACAATTCACGCCCGTATCACCCCAACAAGCGCAGATGTTTAAATATCATCAGCTCGCGGTGACAACAATTGGCACTCCCGTAGGCTGCCCTCATTGCCATCAATCCGGCTATCAGGGGCGCATGGCGATCCACGAAATGATGGTGGTGACGCCGGAATTACGGGCCGCTATTCATGAAAATGTGGATGAACAAGCACTGGAGCGACTAGTCCGGCAACAACACAAGGCCTTAATCAAAAATGGCCTGCAAAAAGTGATAAGCGGTGACACCTCCTGGGATGAGGTTATGCGCGTCGCCAGTGCCACGCTGGAGAGCGAAGCATGAATTATCGCTATCGCGCCATGACCCAGGATGGTCAAAAATTGCAAGGGATCATTGATGCTAACGATGAACGTCAGGCACGACTGCGGCTGCGTGAAGAAGGGCTTTTCCTGCTGGATATTCGCCCCCAAAAAAGTTCGGGAGTAAAAACACGTCGCCCGAGGATCAGCCATAGTGAACTGACGCTTTTCACCCGGCAGTTGGCAACCTTAAGCGCAGCGGCATTACCCCTGGAAGAGAGCCTTGCCGTAATCGGTCAACAAAGCAGTAATAAACGACTGGGTGACGTGTTAAATCAGGTACGCAGCGCCATCCTTGAAGGGCATCCCCTTTCCGATGCATTACAGCATTTTCCCACGCTTTTCGATTCGCTCTATCGTACCCTGGTAAAAGCGGGCGAAAAGAGCGGGCTGCTGGCCCCGGTGTTGGAAAAGCTGGCTGATTACAATGAAAACCGGCAGAAAATCCGCAGCAAGCTCATTCAGTCACTGATCTACCCCTGTATGCTCACTACGGTGGCGATTGGGGTCGTGATTATTCTCCTCACTGCTGTCGTGCCCAAAATTACCGAACAGTTCGTGCATATGAAGCAGCAACTGCCGCTGAGTACACGCATTCTTTTAGGTCTGAGCGACACGTTG
>NZ_JAVUPQ010000120.1:0-5034 GCF_032029835.1 Escherichia sp. AM3
GCACTCGTTACTGTCGAAAGCGTGTCTCACAACCGAGTGACGTTTTATCGCGACGGGTATCAATCGCCATGCGTACAACCGCTGGCACGTTTCATGAAGGAGTTCGCGGAGGTTAACAAATGCTAACCGCCCAGAAGAAGATATTTTCACTGGCTGGTATGTCGCCAAAATCCAGCAATATGACAGCAAAGTCAGACATTAATACAGCAGATACAAGCAAAGTTTATCATTTGCTGGTGGTAGGAGCGGATGCCTTAACTATGTCAGAAATTACGGTCGATGGTGTTAGCGTTGAGAAGGTCAGCGGCTATGCCAGAGAATTTCTGGTCGTAGATGGCTTTCTCTGCTCGTGTAATGACTCCACAAAAACCTTCGTCCACGCGCGTGACGTTAACGAAATGAGCGCGATGTACTGTGCTTCTGGTTCTTCCAATAGTGAGTTTTCGGAGTCCATAAAAAAGAGCTTGCCGTTATGCGGCAACACGGTTTATGGTTATAAGGCACCTCATAAAACGGGTGCCGGGATTGGCGTCCTGAAAATTCTGAAGGCGACATATGACGCGCCGAGCGTCTTTTTTTATGTCGTAGGTCTGACTCACCCATTTTTTGGGCGTTGGTGTATAATCCAGCGCCTTTGTCAATCAATGGTGGCTCAGGCGGGGGCTTCTTCGGAAGCGCCGGTATCCTTCAGAGCCGGTTACGCCAACCCTGTCTGGGCTACCACCAGCGAAATTGGCGTTTCCGGTGGTAGCGTAACCTGCTATCTGAAGGAGGCTGCCACATGCTGGCTACTACCCCTACCCAAAAAACGCAATTTATCTGGATTATCGCCGCAGTTCGCCGCGATTGCCCGACAATTACCGCCAAAATTCATCATATTGCTGCCGAGTCTGAACGCGATGCTCGCCGTTCTCTGGTGCGCGATCACATCTGCTTTTTTGCTGGTCGTATCCGCATGGAGGTGGCACATGATTAAAACCTACGATGTGCATATGGACCCCCTCGAACGCACAAGCCAGATCATCACACTGACAGAAGTGATTAATGACATTCTGGTGAGCAACTCTCCCTCACGAGACGAAAAACTGAAGGCGTTACTCGCGATATTGGACCTCGCCGTTCGTGACGTTCATTTCCTGCTGGAAGGTGGACAAATGCCATGCAAAACGGGGGCAACCAATGAATAACTCAATTAATACCCCTCGCCTTACGTCCGCACTTCAATTAATCGAGCAAGCAGCGGCTGTCCTGGTTGCTGTCAGTCTTTCGGCTGAAGAAATGGACGCTGCTGATGTCGTGGATGCGATTAAAGCGTGCTCATCTTTGGTTAACGATGCCCGTGCAGAGCTGGTAATTCTTGGTGGTGAAAAATGAATATCAACTTAATTTATCGTCATCCGTGTGAGCTGGAAATTGAATCATTGCTGGGGCGTGAAGAGCCATATCCAGACACATTCACTCCCGCAGATTGCGCGACTGAACGGCTTACCAGAGCGCGCACAGGTCTGGTTCATGTGATGAATGAGATTGTTCCCTCGGTGGGCGGGGAACAGGCGACAGTAATCAATAGCTGGCTACAAAAAGTTACCTCCCTGATAGATATCGGTTTAATCGATGTGGAGAGTGCGAAATGACCAACATCCAGCTCATTGAAGCGCAATGTCGCATCGAACAGGTTCAGACTGTTTTAGGGTTCTGGCTTGAAGGGGCCAGCCCCAGCAACAGAGACAAGTTAATGATTGGCGCGGTTATGTCACTGCTCAATGGCGTACCAGAAGCTATTCAGGAAGCGGACGAATTGTTGGGCAAATATGAGTTACAGAATCATTCAGGCGAGGCGAAACATGAATAATTTCTTAACTTTCCATACAGAAGCAACGCCTGACGGCGTAAACATCATGTACCGCAGCAACGATGGCATGACAGAACGCGTTGAGGCCGTCTCATATATTGATGCCGTAAATCGTCTGGATGCCGGGGATTATGACGATAAACCAGATGAAGGTATGTCAATACATCTCGCTATTGCCGATGGCGGCAACCAGGGATATTTCGATTACACATCACAGCATAACGTCATTATGTGGAGATGGCTGATCGCAACAGTATTCATGCTGGAAATGAGAGAGGAAAACGGCACTGTCAGCATCATTGATGATACTGGCAATCCTTCCGAAGTGGCTGTTTATTCCAACGGCATCGTCGCCATGCCGCTGTATCCAGTAGCAGAGCGCCTCGCTATGGCAAACAACATTGAGGGAGCGATGATAGAACGTTTTGGCATCGAGTCTGGCACAGAACGCGCCATCATTTTCTACAGAGCCATGATGGATGTGGAACAAGGAGCACTGACTCCATTTGGTCGTGAAACGCTTGCTGAACTTCACAACAGCTTTATAGCTGAACTGAATGAAAACGGCATGCCAGCGGAACCAGTGACGCACTGAGGATGGAGCCATGATTACTAAAAATTTCCGACTGAATGCGCTGGCAAATAAGTATGCGTCGGCACTGTATAACCACATTACCTCCACCAGCGGCGGGGACTATTTCATGGTTGATGCGGACGGCGAGGCCGTACGTGTGGAAATCGTTAATGGAGTAAAAGGCGTTCGCAGCCTGATCGATAGCTACACACTGGCAGCCATGAAAGTGTTCTACCCGCAGTGGGAAACCGTGGGGATCGAGCTTCTTGAGCGTTGCGTCACTAAGGACGGATTGACTGACGTCGGGCGTGAGATATGGCAAAGCATGGTTAATGACATGGGCGCAACTGTAGCGGGAGGTTCTCATGCGTGAAAATGCAGAAATGGCGCTTAGCTCCGCAATCGGAGAGCAGGTGGCAAAGATTGCTGGTGCTGTGTGGATTCATAACCTTCATTCTACTGGTGAAGAGAAAATGGCAATTCAGACGCCAGAGGGACGCACCATTACTACATCTCTGAAGCCGTCAGATGTTTGTGATCTGATTTGCGCATTCATGTACCCAGCAATGAGGACTGTCCACGGCGATAAGTGGAAACTTGCGACAACCGCTGAATTTGATATGTGGCTAAACAATGATGGCATGCTGACTGATTACGGAATAACCAAGTGGCAGATGCTGGTTAGCCATATCGCAAACGCTATAGACCACGTGGGGTACGGTGATGCGAAACATTGATCTTATCCGTCAGGTTATCAGTGCGTCTGAAAACAACTGGCCTCATGTGCTGGGCTGCCTGAACATAAATGTCCCTGACTCTCCGCGCCGTCATGCTCCCTGCCCTGCATGTGGGGGCAAAGATCGATTCCGGTTCGATGACAACGGGCGCGGTAGCTTCATCTGTAATCAGTGCGGCGCTGGTGATGGGCTGGATTTAATTAAACGCGTAAATAACTGCGACACAACAGAGGCGGCGCTTCTTGCCGCTGATGTTCTGGGTATTGATTACCGGACAACGGAAACACCAGAAGCCACCAGCCAGAAACGGGAACAACTGGAAACCGAGCGCCAGCGACGCGAACAGGAGCGCCTGAAAAGGGCAGAGAAGGACGAACAACAAAGACGGGATACGTTTTCCCGTCAGTTTGATGACATGCGCAGAAAGGCTGTAAACGGCAAATCTGATTATCTGGTTGCGAAAGGGGTAGGTGATTTTACATTCCCCGTGTTGCCCGATGGATCTCTGTTGCTGGCGCTGGTGGATAAATCCGGCGCAGTCACAGCAGCACAGACTATTACATCACATGGTGAAAAAAGACTCCTGACAGGTTCAGCAAAGCGGGGGGCATATCACGCCATAAACGCGCCAGAAACAACACAGAGCATCTTAATCGCAGAAGGGCTGGCAACGGCATTATCTGCCCATTTAATTCGTCCAGAGGCGCTGACAGTGGCGGCGATTGATGCCGGGAACCTGTTATATGTCGCCCAGGTACTGCGGGATAAATTTCCTTCAGCACAAATCATCATTGCTGCGGATAACGACCACAGCGAAGGAAGACAAAACACGGGGAGAATAGCAGCAGAAAAAGCAGCTTTATCTGTTTCTGGATGGGTGGCATTACCCCCGACAGATCACAAAGCAGACTGGAATGATTACCACCAAAAACACGGCATTAAATGCGCCACAGAAGCGTTCAATAAGTCAATGTACCAACCACAGGGTAATGGCGTGAAACAGGAGCCACAGACCATTGAGAGAAGCGATTTTAAGGTTATGGATACCGACCCACTGAAACCAAGAATAGAAAGCCGCGAGGATGGTATTTATTGGGTATCTCCGAGAGCTGACAGCCAGAGTGGAGAAATCATCAATAACGAAAGCTGGTTATGTTCTCCGTTAAGCGTTATCGGTACTGGCAGAGACGATAAAGACCAGTATCTCATTCTTCGCTGGCTGTCGTTTGGTTCTGAAACGCCGACAACCGCTGCCATTCCACTGGCTGATATTGGTGAACGTGAAGGATGGCGCACACTTAAAGCTGGTGGGGTAAATGTCACGACCAAAAGCAGCCTCAGAGCAATACTGGCAGACTGGCTACAACGCAGTGGCTCTCGTGAATTGTGGCGTGTTGCTCATGCCACTGGCTGGCAATGCGGAGCGTACATCATGCCTGATGGGGAAATCATCGGAACACCTGAAAATCCTGTGCTGTTCAGCGGGAGAAGCTCAGCCGCAGCCGGATATACCGTCTCAGGGAGCGCGAAAAGCTGGCGTGATAACGTGGCGCGTCTGGCCTTTGGTAACTATTCAATGATGACCGGGATCGGCGCAGCACTGGCAGCGCCATTGATTGGGCTGGTGGGCGCTGACGGGTTCGGCATTCATTTCTATGAGCAGTCGAGCGCAGGTAAGACCACCACGGCAAACGTGGCGAGCAGCTTATACGGCAACCCTGATTTACTGCGGCTGACGTGGTACGGAACCGCGCTGGGGCTGGCAAATGAGGCCGCCGCCCACAATGACGGACTAATGCCGCTTGATGAAGTTGGTCAGGGCGCTGATCCTGTCAGCGTTTCACAGTCTGCCTATGCGTTATTTAACGGTG
>NZ_JAVUPQ010000121.1:0-4967 GCF_032029835.1 Escherichia sp. AM3
CTGATAGAAACAGAAGCCACTGGAGCACCTCAAAAACACCATCATACACTAAATCAGTAAGTTGGCAGCATCACCCTAGGGACCTAAGAATTAGCTTGATAATAGCCACTAAGAAATTACTGCGTTCCATGAAATAGCCATTTTGTGGTAAATGGAGTTGACTAATAATGTCATATGTGAGACGGCTAGTTGAACGAATATTAAATTTTGCTGAATTTTTTATGTTGATTTTACTTGTTACAGAACATATCACATGATATATAGATAAGATTAGTTGCATTAATGATGAGGGTTATTATTAGATTCGTATCCGATTGATAAATATATAAAGGTACATAGCATGCAAGAGCATGGCGTTTGTATGGCAAAGTTATTATAAGTAACTATCGCTACTCCATTTAAGTTCACTCAGAAGAACTGGTCCACTTACGTTAGTTATTAAGCAAACGTTCGCTTTTATAAACATAATCAGGATAAAAATGTTGGATTATTGCTAACCCAGCACAGCTAGTGCGCGTCTGTAATTCTAAGGGAAAAACGATGAAGAATAAGGCTGATAACAAAAAAAGGAACTTCCTGACCCATAGTGAAATCGAATCACTCCTTAAAGCAGCAAATACCGGGCCTCATGCAGCACGTAATTATTGTCTGACTTTGCTTTGTTTTATTCATGGTTTCCGGGCGAGTGAAATTTGTCGATTGAGGATTTCGGATATTGATCTTAAGGCAAAGTGTATATATATCCATCGATTAAAAAAAGGCTTTTCAACAACGCATCCGCTATTGAACAAAGAAGTTCAGGCTTTAAAAAACTGGTTGAGTATCCGTACTTCGTACCCGCATGCTGAGAGCGAGTGGGTATTTTTATCTCGTAAGGGAAATCCGCTTTCTCGGCAACAGTTTTACCATATTATCTCGACTTCCGGTGGTAATGCCGGGTTGTCACTGGAGATTCATCCGCACATGTTACGCCATTCGTGTGGTTTTGCTTTGGCGAATATGGGAATAGATACGCGACTTATCCAGGATTATCTTGGGCATCGCAATATTCGTCATACTGTCTGGTATACCGCCAGCAATGCAGGGCGTTTTTACGGCATCTGGGATAGAGCCAGAGGACGACAGCGTCACGCTGTTTTATAGAGATAGTTGAGATACCAGGGATGGTGTTTAAAACTACATTATTCTTACGATATATCAAAAATGATTAACCATTTATTAATTGATGTTATTGTAAGTGTGATTATTAATTTTCATAATAAACATTAAGTTAACCATATCCATACAAAATACAATGGTTTATGTTCTTCAAAATAAATAAACAAAATCATTCATAAATTTACACATCACTTAAATTCTCCTGTTTCCGCACTTTTTTCTTTATTTTTTAAGCAACTGGAAGTTAATCCACTGCAATCTATTGTTATATTGAATCAAATCAATGAAAATAGATGTTGTCACATCAGTGATATTTTATTTTTGTATGATATTTAATGTAATTGACTGATAGCCACATCACTCCGTGTGTGGTTATCTTTTTATCTATTGGGCTAATTTTGACCGATTGAGGTTTCCTATAGGTATTCATTCAAATATATCTCAGTTAGGAGTACTACTATTGTGAGTAAACGTCGTTATCTTACCGGTAAAGAAGTTCAGGCCATGATGCAGGCGGTTTGTTACGGGGCAACGGGAGCCAGAGATTATTGTCTTATTCTGTTGGCATATCGGCATGGGATGCGTATTAGTGAACTGCTTGATCTGCATTATCAGGACCTTGACCTTAATGAAGGTAGAATAAATATTCGCCGACTGAAGAACGGATTTTCTACCGTTCACCCGTTACGTTTTGATGAGCGTGAAGCCGTGGAACGCTGGACCCAGGAACGTGCTAACTGGAAAGGCGCTGACCGGACTGACGCTATATTTATTTCTCGCCGCGGGAGTCGGCTTTCTCGCCAGCAGGCCTATCGCATTATTCGCGATGCCGGTATTGAAGCTGGAACCGTAACGCAGACTCATCCTCATATGTTAAGGCATGCTTGCGGTTATGAACTGGCGGAGCGTGGTGCAGATACTCGTTTAATTCAGGATTATCTCGGGCATCGAAATATTCGCCATACTGTGCGTTATACCGCCAGTAATGCTGCTCGTTTTGCCGGATTATGGGAAAGAAATAATCTCATAAACGAAAAATTAAAAAGAGAAGAGGTTTGATTTAACTTATTGATAATAAAGTTAAAAAACAAATAAATACAAGACAATTGGGGCCAAACTGTCCATATCATAAATAAGTTACGTATTTTTTCTCAAGCATAAAAATATTAAAAAACGACAAAAAGCATCTAACTGTTTGATATGTAAATTATTTCTATTGTAAATTAATTTCACATCACCTCCGCTATATGTAAAGCTAACGTTTCTGTGGCTCGACGCATCTTCCTCATTCTTCTCTCCAAAAACCACCTCATGCAATATAAACATCTATAAATAAAGATAACAATAGAATATTAAGCCAACAAATAAACTGAAAAAGTTTGTCCGCGATGCTTTCCTCTATGGGAAAACTGTGCAGTGTTGGCAGTCAAACTCGTTGACAAAACAAAGTGTACAGAACGACTGCCCATGTCGATTTAGAAATAGTTTTTTAAAGGAAAGCAGCATGAAAATTAAAACTCTGGCAATCGTTGTTCTGTCGGCTCTGTCCCTCAGTTCCGCAGCGGCTCTGGCCGATACTACGACGGTAAATGGTGGGACCGTTCACTTTAAAGGGGAAGTTGTTAACGCCGCTTGCGCAGTTGATGCAGGCTCTGTTGATCAAACCGTTCAGTTAGGCCAGGTTCGTACCGCTAGCCTGAAGCAGGCTGGAGCAACCAGCTCTGCCGTTGGTTTTAACATTCAGCTGAATGATTGCGATACCACTGTTGCCACAAAAGCCGCTGTTGCCTTCTTAGGTACGGCAATTGATGCTACGCATACTGATGTACTGGCTCTGCAGAGTTCAGCTGCGGGTAGCGCAACAAACGTTGGTGTGCAGATCCTGGACAGAACGGGTGCTGCGCTGGCGCTGGACGGTGCGACATTTAGTTCAGAAACAACCCTGAATAACGGAACCAACACCATTCCGTTCCAGGCGCGTTATTTTGCAACCGGTGCCGCAACCCCGGGTGCTGCTAATGCGGATGCGACCTTCAAGGTTCAGTATCAATAACCTACCCAGGTTCAGGGACGTCATTACGGGCAGGGATGCCCACCCTTGTGTGATAAAAATAACGATGAAAAGGAAGAGATTATTTCTATTAGCGTCGTTGCTGCCAATGTTTGCTCTGGCCGGAAATAAATGGAATACCACGCTGCCCGGCGGAAATATGCAATTTCAGGGCGTCATTATTGCGGAAACTTGCCGGATTGAAGCTGGTGATAAACAAATGACGGTCAATATGGGGCAAATCAGCAGTAACCGGTTTCACGCGGTAGGGGAAGATAGCGCACCGGTGCCTTTTGTTATTCATTTACGGGAATGTAGCACGGTGGTGAGTGAACGTGTGGGTGTGGCGTTTCACGGTGTCGCGGATGGTAAAAATCCGGATGTGCTTTCCGTGGGAGAGGGGCCAGGGATAGCCACCAATATTGGCGTAGCGTTGTTTGATGATGAAGGAAACCTCGTACCGATTAATCGTCCTCCAGCAAACTGGAAACGGCTTTACTCAGGCTCTACTTCGCTACATTTCATCGCCAAATATCGTGCTACCGGGCGTCGGGTTACTGGCGGCATCGCCAATGCACAGGCCTGGTTCTCTTTAACCTATCAGTAATTGTTCAGCAGATAATGTGATAACAGGAACAGGACAGTGAGTAATAAAAACGTCAATGTAAGGAAATCGCAGGAAATAACATTCTGCTTGCTGGCAGGTATCCTGATGTTCATGGCAATGATGGTTGCCGGACGCGCTGAAGCGGGAGTGGCCTTAGGTGCGACTCGCGTAATTTATCCGGCAGGGCAAAAACAAGTGCAACTTGCCGTGACAAATAATGATGAAAATAGCACCTATTTAATTCAATCATGGGTGGAAAATGCCGATGGTGTAAAGGATGGTCGTTTTATCGTGACGCCTCCTCTGTTTGCGATGAAGGGAAAAAAAGAGAATACCTTGCGTATTCTTGATGCAACAAATAACCAATTGCCACAGGACCGGGAAAGTTTATTCTGGATGAACGTTAAAGCGATTCCGTCAATGGATAAATCAAAATTGACTGAGAATACGCTACAGCTCGCAATTATCAGCCGCATTAAACTGTACTATCGTCCGGCTAAATTAGCGTTGCCACCCGATCAGGCCGCAGAAAAATTAAGATTTCGTCGTAGCGCGAATTCTCTGACGCTGATTAACCCGACACCCTATTACCTGACGGTAACAGAGTTGAATGCCGGAACCCGGGTTCTTGAAAATGCATTGGTGCCTCCAATGGGCGAAAGCACGGTTAAATTGCCTTCTGATGCAGGAAGCAATATTACTTACCGAACAATAAATGATTATGGCGCACTTACCCCCAAAATGACGGGCGTAATGGAATAACGCAGGGGGAATTTTTCGCCTGAATAAAAAGAATTGACTGCCGGGTGATTTTAAACCGGAGGAATAATGTCATATCTGAATTTAAGACTTTACCAGCGAAACACACAATGCTTGCATATTCGTAAGCATCGTTTGGCTGGTTTTTTTGTCCGGCTCTTTGTTGCCTGTGCTTTTGCCGCACAGGCACCTTTGTCATCTGCCGAACTCTATTTTAACCCGCGCTTTTTAGCGGATGATCCCCAGGCTGTGGCTGATTTATCGCGTTTTGAAAATGGACAAGAATTACCGCCAGGGACGTATCGCGTCGATATCTATTTGAATAATGGTTATATGGCAACGCGTGATGTCACATTTAATACGGGCGACAGTGAACAAGGGATTGTTCCCTGC
>NZ_JAVUPQ010000122.1:0-4956 GCF_032029835.1 Escherichia sp. AM3
GTTCTGCGCCAAACAGCATCCCCGTTTTGCTGTAGGTGACACTGTCCGGTTGCGTGAAGATCATCTCGTAACTGGCCACCATTGCATGCCCGATACGGGTCGTCAGTGAAAGTGGCATCGCCAGTCCGACCGGCACATTATCCACCCGGTGAACTTTGACCAGGTCACTGTTATCAATAATCTGCACCGATGTGCGGACATTAACCAGCAGGCTGATAAGCACAAATACGGCCACCCAGCCCAGCAAATCCATCACGGTGTGCCGCTGTACCCACATTACGGCCACCGCGAGAACAGACAATGTGAGCGCAATTTTTTCAATGGAATCCCACGTCCTGGTTCCCATAAAGGCGGCAATGGCGTTCAGGTTATTCCGCAACCACTCACCACCGGCAATCACATAAACTTCATTCACCGCGTGCTCCCTCCGAAGTGATAGTTGTTTTGGTAACGACTGAGCATGCGGGCGGAAAGCTGCTGACGCATGTAGCTCATCTGACGATCGACAACCAGCAGCGCATCCTGCTGTACCTGCACCTGTGACTGAAACGCCGCAATCTGCCGGGTGGCATCATTCATGTTGTCGTTAATATGTCCGATAACCGCTTCGTCATAATTTCCCGTGGCCACCATCGCCCGGGCCTGCTGTATCAGCTCCTGAATGTACTGCAGCAGGATGTCGTAACCGATATAGTCCGTCAGCTGGTAAATCATGCTGTTGGAAACTCCGAGCATCTGCGGGTCAACCAGGTATTTGAAGACGGGGATGGTGGTACTGGAAATAAAGCCTTTTTCCTTGTCATCCAGAGGCGTGTCACTGACCGCCTTGTTCTGAATGCTGGCCAGAAGTTTAGTAATCTGAGACTTCAGTGCATTATCCCGGCTGATGGTCACCGGTGTGTCTGCCACCACTTTCAGGCATTTATCAGAATCGTTGCAGTGATAAATTTTTGCTGTGCCGCCTTCCATCATGGCCCGGATAATTGAGCGGTCAGTGGTTCTGGCTGACAGCGGTGTGATTTCGCCGTTGGGACCAAACACCAGTGAGCCGGTCAGCGTCATCACAAATTCTTTCAGCTCTTTGTTGCCGTCAAACATTCTGTTTTTGGAAAGCGCATTCCACATGATGTTGATGTTTTTGGTCACCCGCTCCTTATCCTTGTCGCTGGCTTTATCCCTGACACTGTCAGATTTCCCGCCAACGGTACATCCCTGCCGGGAAGCCGCCCAGTCAGCAAAAATATTGCTCTCACCGGCAATGTCCTGACAGACTTTCTGCTGGGACACCTGCGTCCGGGGGAAAAGCCCGCCGATAATCCCCTGTGCAGCCTGGCAGGAACTGAGGTTCATACTGTTAATGTCGCTTGCCATTTTCTGCACGAAGTCTTTTGCGGTTTTTATTTCCGGCACCGTTGTCTGCAGGGCAAGGTCAAAAAAGTAACCGGCAGCATTGCTCATAATCTGCTTAACAAAACGCTGCAACTGCTCACCATTAATAAAACTGAACGAGCCGAGATAGGCGTCGATGCCGCCACATCCAGCATTGATATCCGGCAGCGTCATGGAAATTAGCTGAACATTTTTGACCTGAGTACGGGCATACAGGGAGCCACCGTAAGCATAGCCGGCGGCCTGCCCCTGCCAGACGCCCGGCTGTGTGGTATTGGAAGCAAATCCCAGCTTATTAAAGAACTGATTCATGTCGCTGTTCACATCCGCTGACGCTGCAGGCGTCACCGTCAGTAAGGCGGCACAAAGAACCAGAAGAGGTTTAATGCGTGGCATCATTCTTGCCCTCCCTTAATGTGTTCTCCCGGTGCATACGACATTTCAGCAGGAATATCTCGATATTTCCGTATATTAATTCGTACATTGGGGACAGAAAAAAATGTAACAAGAAACCCGGCTGCAAGCGCATATAACGCATACGGAATGGCATATATCAGGATATTCCACATATAACTCGAATTATTTAATTCCGGGTCCGCTTTCCACGAATCAATACAGGCATCAAAAATAATATCCATAACTGTCCATAAAACAATTCCGGCAGTCAGGAATACCAGAGACAACCCAGCATACCTGCCAGTAATTCTGGAAATGTATTTATAATCTCGTTCTGTACTTCTGATTTTGAGCTCAGGATTACTTTTATTTTCTCTCATTATAAGTTCCCTCTGATATTTCCGATGATTCATTCAGACCGGTCATGCGGCTGTAATATCTTTCAGACACCGAAATCCATCCCACAATTGCCCCCACAAAAAACACAACAGAAACAGAAAAGGTAAGACTCAGCGAAACGACAATTTCTACAGGGCTGGCGGGATAAAAAAGCCCCTGACGGATAAAGGGGATATTCAGGCTGACGATTATTCCCGTCACGATGCCGGATATTCCGGCAATGAGTAACACCACCTGCTTATTTCGCACCTTTTTTTCCTCCGTACATCTGCAAAACGGTATCCACCCGCGCCATAAAACCGGCGGCATCCGTTGCCCCCTGTAAAAGCGGTAATGCCTCAAGCGTGTTGACGTTGACCAGGAAGGTGGTCGGTGTGGCCACCGGGATATTCGGGAAGAAGGTCTGCATCACCTCCGGTGGCACCGGTAATGCTTCAGGAAAGGCCGTATCCCCCTGACCATCCAGGGTGTAGGAAAAAACGGAAAAGCCGTACTGCTGTGCCAGCTGTTTCAGTACCGGGTCAAACTGGTGACAGTAAGGGCAATGCCCCTGCATAAACAGCACCACCTTCCAGTCGGCCAGGTTAACCTGCCTGCCATTACTGAGGCGGAACCAGCGGGGAGCCGGCTTTGCTGTCCTGGCTGACGTGCCTGCTGCCGGTTGTGCAGGCTGCGTAGCCATACCCTGCGGATTCCAGAGTCGCTCTATTTCATCCCGGGTGGAGGCCTGCACAGCAGCGGCGCTCAGCAACAGGGTGAACAGCAGTGATTTAGTGAGAGACATGTCCGCCCTCCTGCTGCCCTTCCATCATGGCCTGTTGCCTGGCTTCCAGTGCCTCACGCTCTTCCCGGCTGACACGGGCAATCCATGCATCCAGCACCTGGTATGCGCCGAACAGTACGAGAATGGCCGCAATCAGCTCCGCCAGAAAAAAAGCCATCCAGGGTTTGCTGTAAACAAGACGGGCGACGATATGAAACCAGACACCCAGGGAAAATACCCACATTCCCGTAATATCAAGCCGGGGTAAAGAGAATCTGCGTTTACTTATCATGTTAAACTCCGGTTATTATTTACATGAGAGTATTCATGTCTGTAATATTCGCGTTTGTGTGATATTAATCAGAGGTACAAATGGAAAAGCGATCTTTTAAAGAAAAACTGGAAATAATCAGAAACATAATAAGAGAGTCGTTACCGGGAAATGCGGCAATTATTGCGCTGATATATGCAGCATCACATTCATTACCGGTCAATGCCTTCCCTGACTATCTTGTAATAAGTTTATTAAGTATCGCAGCAGGCATCGTTGTATTATGGTTATTTTCAATTATCTATATTTATTTTTGTGAGCTATTCAGAAGCCACTGGATTGCGGTATGGTTTATCATATGGTCTTCAGTAATCAACCTCATTATTTTGTATGGTTTTTATGACCGTTTTATATGACTTAGCCTGTCATAAGCCCCCTTATAAAAAACCACATCACTCCGGACCATACCGATGACAACACAATACAGATAAATATTCTTCTGAACCTGTCGAAGCTCGTAACGTCCGGTAATGCGGCCGCAACTATTGAAACAACCAGTGCTGCGCCCTGACTCATAATTGCACCACACAGAAACCAGAGACTGGCGGTAAGCACATATAAACACGCGATATTAATAACAAGGAAAACCAGTGAGCTCAGGAGAAACATTTTCCTGTCATTACGCTCAGAAAAGAAATAACCGGCAATAATGACAAATATTAACAGAACAACACCTGTAAACATTTTCAAATAATCTTCACTCATAAATCAAATCCGCGATTAAAAATTGGGTTTAAAATCTTCAGAAACGTTCAGGAACTGTTTTGCCAGGTCGTCCTGCGAAATAAAGCCGTATGATAACGGGCGAATACTGCCCTGTTTCGGGTCAACCAGCATCATGGCCGGGAAATATTTCACGCCGAGGCGCTGCGCCTGCCCCTGGTCAGTCCGGGAATCCGGCAACAGCGGATTAATCACGCCATCCACGGAAACGGGAATAACACTCAGACCATACGTATCCCGGAAGCCATTAATGACCTGCGCCAGTTGCCCGTCGATGGGGTCCTGCCCCCGGTAAAAAAACATGATGCCGTAGTGTTCAGCCAGTTTCGCAATGGCCTGTCGCTGCTGCGCCTGGTCTGCTGCCAGCTGGTTCCGTACCGTGCCGTTGTAATGGCTGTACTGCAGGTTATAGTCCAGTTCAGGATGTGCCAGCATGGCCTTTCTGGCGCTCATGGTGAAAAGCCCGGCCTGCTGAGTCCAGTAATTTTGCAGCCGGAAATATTTCACAAAATTATCCACGCCGGGATACAGAATGGCTTCGTACAGCGCCCGCTTTGTTGCCGTCTGCAGTGCGGCCAGTTTCTGCATAATATCCGGTTCCTGACGGGGGGCTGCAGATACAGGTTTATTTTCTTTTTCCTTCGGATTTATTTTCTCGTTATACCACTGCCAGCCTGCATCTTTTCCTGACGCCGGAAAAATAAAGCAGCAGAGTAACAGTGGCAGTAATGCTTTATTCATCTTCATTCCTTTCATCACTTTTTCTTTCATCAGGTTTCTGCAGGTCAGTCAGGGCAGAAAAACAAAAATACAGAATAAACAGGAGCACACCGGAGTAAAGGATAACGAAAGCAGCGGCAAGCATCCCGTCTGCCGTGGTTTCTTTTACCGTATCCCACGACCAGATAATTACCGGAGAAATGACAATCGCTGTAATCAAAAGCCGGATAAGAAA
>NZ_JAVUPQ010000123.1:0-4929 GCF_032029835.1 Escherichia sp. AM3
AAAAGACGCCGGACACCGGGTGATCCGCTGCGCTTCTGACGGAAAAGACACGGAAGACATTTTTGACCGGGTCATCATTGCAACAGGTGAACTCTGGCAACCCCGCCGGCCCCCCCTGCCAGGTGAGGAAAACTTCTCCGGAACGTTGATCACGTCGAGAGATTATCAGGAGCCAGAGGCATTTAAAGGAAAAAATATCCTCATCATTGGCGGCGGTGTCAGCGGTGCGGATATTGCCTCAGACCTTGTTCCCTTTGCCAGAAGCGTAAGTCTGTCCGTCAAAAAGATGGGACTTTATCTGCCGAGACAATTCCCGACTGGCCCGAATGACATGATGCACTCCTATCTGGGCAGGTGTCTGCTGAGCCAAATGAATTATGAAGATTTTATCGGTTATCTCGACACCATGATGCCTGACTACATGCAGGCCTACCGAGCATCCAGTCTGTTGCCCGACATGGCGAACAATAACGCGGTGCATGTTAACGAAAAAATCATACCGAATGTGGCCGCCGGTCTGATAAAAGTTAAACCCCAGGCAGAGCGTTTCACCGGAGAAGGCGCTATTAAGTTCGTCGACGCATCTCAGGAAAAATATGATGTAATAATAACCTGTACAGGCTATGAAATGCCTGATTACTCGTTCATTCGTAAGCGTACAGCCTGAACCGTCTGGTCAGAATCTGACGAATTAGACAAAGTGGTGTCCACCAAATAAGTAGTGGGAACCAAAGTGTCAGATATGCAGAAAAATGTGACTCCCGGCAGGCGAAAAGGCTGCCCTAATTATCCTCCCGAATTTAAACAGCTGCTCGTTGCTGCCTCCTGTGAACCCGGGATATCCATCTCAAAACTTGCTCTTGAAAATGGCATTAACGCCAATCTGTTGTTCAAATGGCGACAACAATGGCGCGAGGGAAAGCTGCTATTACCTTCTTCAGAGAGCCCCCAGCTACTTCCTGTGACTCTCGATGCAGCTGCCGAACAGCCAGAATCGCTCGCAGAGGACCCGGAAACCCTCAGTATCAGCTGTGAGGTAACGTTCCGGCACGGGACGCTCCGCTTCAATGGCAATGTCAGCGAAAAGCTCCTGACTCTGCTGATACAGGAACTGAAGCGATGATCCCGTTACCTTCCGGGACCAAAATTTGGCTGGTTGCCGGTATCACCGATATGAGAAATAGCTTCAACGGCCTGGCTGCGAAAGTACAAACGGCGCTGAAAGACGATCCCATGTCCGGCCATATTTTCATTTTCCGGGGCCGCAGCGGCAGTCAGGTTAAACTGCTGTGGTCCACCGGTGACGGGCTGTGCCTCCTGACCAAACGGCTGGAGCGTGGGCGCTTCGCCTGGCCGTCAGCCCGTGATGGCAAAGTGTTCCTTACGCAGGCGCAGCTGGCGATGCTGCTGGAAGGTATCGACTGGCGACAGCCCAAGCGGCTGCTGACCTCCCTGACCATGCTGTAAATCTCTTTATCCTGGTTGTCACAGAATAAGCCCGGTAAAATACGGGCTTATGAACGACATCTCTTCTGACGACATCTTCCTGCTGAAACAGCGCCTGGCCGAACAGGAAGCGCTGATCCACGCCCTGCAGGAAAAGCTGAGCAACCGGGAGCGCGAAATAGACCATCTGCAGGCGCAGCTGGATAAACTCCGCCGGATGAACTTCGGCAGTCGTTCCGAAAAAGTCTCCCGCCGTATCGCACAAATGGAAGCCGATCTGAACCGGCTTCAGAAAGAGAGCGATACGCTGACTGGTAGGGTGTATGACCCGGCAGTACAGCGTCCGTTGCGTCAGACCCGCACCCGTAAGCCGTTCCCTGAATCACTACCCCGTGACGAAAAGCGACTGTTGCCTGCGGCGCCGTGCTGCCCGAACTGCGGCGGTTCACTGAGCTATCTGGGCGAGGATACCGCCGAACAGCTGGAGTTGATGCGTAGCGCCTTCCGGGTTATCCGGACGGTACGGGAAAAACATGCCTGTACTCAGTGCGATACCATCGTGCAGGCACCTGCACCTTCGCGGCCCATCGAGCGGGGTATCGCCGGACCGGGGCTGCTGGCCCGCGTGCTGACCTCGAAGTATGCAGAGCACACCCCGCTGTATCGCCAGTCAGAAATATACGGCCGGCAAGGTGTGGAGCTGAGCCGTTCACTGCTGTCGGGCTGGGTGGATGCATGCTGCCGGCTGCTGTCTCCGCTGGAAGAGGCGCTTCATGGCTATGTCATGACTGACGGCAAACTCCATGCCGATGATACCCCGGTCCAGGTACTGCTGCCGGGTAATAAGAAGACGAAGACCGGGCGGTTGTGGGCGTATGTTCGTGATGACCGCAATGCCGGGTCAGCGTTGGCACCTGCAGTGTGGTTCGCTTACAGCCCGGACAGAAAAAGCATCCATCCGCAGACTCATCTTGCTTGCTTCAGCGGTGTGCTGCAAGCGGATGCGTACGCCGGGTTCAACGAGCTGTATCGCAATGGTGGGATAACGGAAGCTGCCTGCTGGGCTCATGCCCGCCGAAAGATCCACGATGTGCACGTCCGCATCCCGTCAGCACTGACGGAAGAAGCCCTGGAGCAGATCGGTCAGTTGTACGCCATAGAGGCGGATATAAGGGGAATGCCGGCAGAGCAGCGGCTTGCTGAACGTCAGCGAAAAACGAAACCGCTGTTGAAATCCCTGGAAAGCTGGTTGCGTGAAAAGATGAAGACCCTGTTCTTCGGCTCTGGCCATGGTGGTGAGCGGGGAGCGCTACTGTACAGCCTGATCGGGACGTGCAAACTGAATGACGTGGATCCAGAAAGCTACCTTCGCCATGTGCTTGGCGTCATAGCAGACTGGCCGGTCAACCGGGTCAGCGAACTGCTTCCGTGGCGCATAGCACTGCCAGCTGAATAACACATCCCCGTCAATACGGCCCTCGCTGTACGCTTACTTTTGTTCGGACTGCTTATGGCCGTTTTCCACTGGTGGCGCAGGAAAGTTAACCGGCTGCCACCATGGGATGACGTGTAAACCGTGCAGGCATGTTTTCACGTGGTGACGCTTTCATTGGGGGTCTACGCCGGAACCCCAATATTGTTCACATACATGAATTTGAAAAACTAAGCGATACTGCTGTCCGTACCTTATAAACTTATTTCAACGCTTCCGGCAGCGTCACAATCCACAGTTCACTGTCAGACTCCGGTTTCTCCAGTGGCTTCACTCTGAGGGTCGTTTCAACCTGCTTGTCGTCAAGCGTCAGCTTTCCTTCCGCGTTCACCCGATAATCCTTGAATGTCTTGCCCTCGACCGGATGTTGCATCGCCACCTTCACGCCAAAGTCGTTATCGTTCGCCACCGCCAGCGTTTTGCTGTCGATCAGCGCCAACCCTTCAGCCTTCTCCTGCTGCCAGCCCAAGGAGCGCAGATCAACAACCTGCGTTTTCTGCGCAAGGGTAATGCCGCGCTGTGACAGGGTTTTCTCATCATCAAACTCCGGATACTCACCCGGCTTGTCGAAGCCTGACAGGTCGCTCGCCTTATTGAGATCGACCTCGTAAATCAGGTTACGCATTCTGTTGTTTTTATCTCTTCCCTGTTCGATCAGCAGGATGTGCTGGTTATCGAGCGCCACGATGTCTCCGATTTTAGCGTCGCTGTTTTTGCTGTAGGCCGCGCTGTCGATAGGATAACCGTACATCGCGGTTTTTCCGCTTGCCGGATCGAAGCTCACCAGACGCGTAAACAGCGCCTTTTTCTTGCTCTTAGCGTCGATATCCAGCGTACTTTGCACGGCGACAATAATACGCCCGTCCGGCATACGGGTGAGGCCTTCAAAGCCGCGGTTCGCCTGACGCCATTTGAGGATATTTGGCAAACCGCCCGCAATCGCTTTTTCCCCTTCCGCCGCCTGCGGACCGTGGATTGCCAGGATTTTCCCTTTACTGTCGATGTTAATCAGGAACGGGCCATACTCATCGCACAGCCAGTAACCTCCTTTACCATCCGGAGTGATCCCTTCCGTATCCAGCCCGCGATTATCCCCCTTCAGTCTATGTAACGTGTCGCTGAAGGCCACTTCATTGGTGGAGCCAATCACGTCGCTTGCCAGCGGCAGACCGTTGATCGCGCCTTTATCGTCATGCAGAGGACGGGGATCGATGGCCTCCGCTTTGCCGTTTTGTACACGAATCGTCATCAGCAGCGGCGCGAAATCTGGCGTAACGAAAATTTTAGTTTCGTTTTTCCCCTCTTTCGGTGAATCCGCGTTCGGACCGCGATCGGTAATGGTTGCGAATGTCAGGGCATCGCCCTGTTTACCGGTGAACAGCAGGCCAGAACCTATCCCAACCGGAAGGCCGTTCGGGAATGCACTGGCAAATGCGCCGGCGTAGTTCACGTGCGTGCCTTCTGGAAAACTGACGACATAGCGCTCAGCCGTAGGTTGTGCCGCCAGGGCAGAGAAAGAGAGCGTACAACCGATTAGCACGGGAATAATTTTTCTTTTCATATTGTTAGCATCCATAAAGTGAAGATCACACTACACCATAAAGAAGAAACGAGTCAGGAAAATGACATCGAATGGCAACATGCGCGGGCCTGAGGCCAAAGAAATGTAAAACACTGTTGTTATTTGTAACAACGGAAACATTTACGGAAATTATTTGTCTTTCTTCGTGATCAAAAATGCTGTGTCTTGTTGGATTGGAGTGATGAGGGCTGCGTTTAGGAAACGCCCTATATTGTACGGTTGCATTATCGCGGTAGGGGTAATGCACGTGTCAGTATGATGAGCTGACCACACTCACGTGGGTGGACTGGTATAACAATCGACGATTGCTGGAAAGGCAGGGCCATATCCCACCGGCAGAAGCAGAAAAAGCTTATTATGCTTCCATCGGAAACGATGATCTGGCAGCCTGAGTTCACAGATAAAACAC